>JBBTKA010000170.1:0-14365 GCA_038059145.1 Pseudomonadota bacterium | reverse complement strand
ATTCAAACCGCCAGTCAGCGAGATACTCGGAAAATAATCACTGCGCGCTATATCCAGTCCCGCAACGGTGCTGCGCAATTGCGCCTCGGCCTGCACGAGGTCGGGCCTGCGCAACAGCAACTCCGATGGCAACCCCGGCTGCACTTGTGGCACGACGATATTGGCGAGCGTCTGCCCGGCGATATCGAATCCCTGCACCCCACGACCACTGAGCAAGGCCAGCGACGCACGCGCCGCCAGATCACTCTGCAGCAGGCTGCTCAGCGAGGCGCGCTCGCGCTGCAGGGCTATTTGTTGCTGCAAGGCTTCGATGGGCACCGCAACACCGGCGGCCACGCGCGCATTGGCGATCTCGGCGATCGCCTCGGCATTGGCGACGTTCTGACGCGCAGCAGTGGTCTTGTCACGAATCAGCAGCAGCTGAAAATAGGTCGACGCGGACGTGCCCAGAGTATTGAGTGCCACGTCTGCCACTTGCGCAGCGCGTGAATCGAAGTCGGCAAGCGCCTGCGTATAGACGGCCGGTTTGCTGAGGATGTCCGTGTAGCTGACAGCACCGGCCACGTCGAAGGGCGAGCCTGCACTGGTGGAGTTTTGCACGCCATCGACACGGGTGTCGCTGTACGATGCCCCGGTACCGATTGTCAGGCTCGCCCGGGGCAGCAGATTGAATTGCGCCTCGCGCAGCGCCAGCTGTGCCGCCTGCAGATTGCGCTGATTATTGGCCAGATCGAAGTTGCCGGCCTGCACCTGCGCGATCAGCGCTGTCAACTCGGCATCCCCGAAACTTTCCCACCAGTTCACTGCCGGCCACACCATGGCATCGGTAGTCACGGGCCCGAGCCACGCGGCCGGGACATCGCTCTGATCAAGTGGCGGCACGTCACTCTGCAAGGCACAGCCGGTGAGCGCCGCGATACTCAGCGACAACAAGGCGACAGTCCGCACACTTCTTCCATGCACTCTTCTTCCAGACACTCTTTTTCCATACACGCCTTTCATCGTCCTGCCTTCTTTTTTTCGAAAGTTGTTTGCCCAATGTCCGTAAATTGACTGTCTATTCATTCGCGAGCGCCATCACCGGGTCCATGCGCGCCGCCTTGCGGGCAGGCATGAAACCGAACACGAGCCCGGTGCCTGCGGCACAACAGAAGGCCAATATCATGGGCCCCGAAGTGAAGGCGATTGGCGCGCCGACCCGCTCCAGGAGCAACCCGATCCCCACGCCGATCGCGACCCCGAGCAAGCCGCCCAGCGCAGACACGACAATGGCCTCGGAGAGGAACTGGGAGAGAATATCGAACTGCCGCGCGCCGGTGGCCATGCGGATGCCAATCTCACGGGTGCGCTCGGTGACCGACACCAGCATGATGTTCATTACCCCGATGCCGCCCACCAGCAGCGAAATCGCCCCGATCGAGCCCAGCAACATGGTGAAGACATCCTGCGAAGCCGACACGGTGTCGAGCAGTTCGGCACTGTTGAAGACGCGGAAGTCCTGGGTGCCATGCCGCACGGTCATGAACTCCACCAGATTCGCCTCGGTCGTGCTGATCTGATCGATGTCCTCAACCGCCACCGAGATGGAGCGCGCGACATTGGTACCGAACAGCCGCAGCGCACCTGTCTTCAGTGGCACGAACACCGCATCATCCTGGTCGGCACCCCCGAAACCCGAGCCCCCTTTGCGCGTCAACACCCCGATGATCTGGAATGGCACGTTGCGTATCAAAATGTATTCGCCCAGCGGGTCTGAACCGTCCGGAAACATCTCGTCGGCAACCGTCGCTCCCAGCACCGCGACGGACGCATAAGTCTCGCTGTCTTCGCGACTGAAGTAGATGCCGCGCGCCAGCGGCCAGTTGCGGATCTCCGGCATGTTCTCTGTGTTGGCCGTCACGCTGGTCGAATAATCCTGCCTTCCGAAGCGCACGGTGTAATTGCCCTGAATCTCCGGCAACGTGCCCACCACATTGGGCACGCCCTCGGCGATGGCATCGGCATCGGCAAAGGTCAAGGTTGAGGGCGCGTTGCGGCGCCCCTCTACTCTGGCCGGTTGCAGCGTCAGCATATTGGTGCCGATGGAACTGATTCTCTCCACGATCGTGCGACTTGCGCCCTCGCCGATTGCCAGCATGGCTACCACCGAGGCGACGCCGATGACGATGCCCAGCAGCGTCAGCACAGTGCGGAAAGTGTTCGCGGTGAGAGAACTGAGCGCCATGCGAATAGCCTCGCCGACACCGGCCAGCAGCGAAGGCGCTCGACGGCTCATCAGCAGTTCGCGCAGCTTGCTGTTGCTGCCATGAGGGACATCGGGGCGCTCGCGATGGCGATCACTGATGACGACGCCGTCGCTGAACTCGATGATGCGATCCGCATGCTCCGCGAGCTTGGGATCATGGGTGATGATGATGACGGTGTGTCCCTGCCGCGCGAGACTCTTCAGCAGATTGATCACCTCCACGCCACTCTTCGAATCCAGCGCTCCGGTCGGTTCGTCGGCGAGAATGATGTTGCCGCCATTGATCATGGCGCGAGCGATGGAGACGCGCTGCTGCTGGCCGCCGGAGAGCTGACTGGGCCTGTGATCCATGCGCTCGCCAAGGCCGAGGGAGGTCAACAGCGCTTCCGCCTTGAGTCGTCGCTCGGTGCCGCTCAGACCGGCATAGATCGCAGGAATCTCGACATTCTCCAGTGCCGTGGAATGCGGCAGCAGGTTGTAGCTCTGAAACACGAAGCCGAAAGCCTCACGGCGCAACCAGGCCAGATCATCGGGGCCGAAATCGCGGATGTCGCGACCGCCGAATAAATAGGTGCCTGCCGTCGGTTTATCCAGACAGCCGAGGATGTTCATCATGGTCGACTTGCCAGAGCCGGACTGCCCGACGATGGCGACAAACTCACCGACATGAATTTTCAGATCGATGCCGCGCAGCGCCCGCACTTCGACACCGCCGCCAGTGACAAAGATCCGCTGGATGCCGCGCAGCTCGATGATGGGGATCTGCTGGATATCATCGCCAGAGTAGTCATCGACGGTGTTGCCATTGATGGTGCTGCCATCGCTCTGCCGTGCACGACCGGACGAACGACCGCCCGAGTCCGGAGGCGCGCCATCGAGGACTGCAGTGCTCATCGGAAGCCTCCCCCGGGAATAATGCCGCGCGGGATGCCCATGTTCTGATTGTTATTGTTGCTCTGCGGCTCGGGCGCCGCCTGCAGGATGCCGGCGACTACCTGTTCGCCTTCTGTCAGTCCTGAAATCACTTCGGCACTCACACGACTGGTAATGCCGACCACCACGTTGCGTTCCTGCTCAACCCCGTCGGCACCGATGACGCGCACCGTCGCGGGACGTCTGGCCGGCATCTCACCAGGCGCAGCACCGGGTCGGCCACGACGGCCGCCATTGGCACCCGCAGGCGGACGCTGACCTGACTGAATCGCCTGTCGCACTGCGGCGGCTGCAGCCTCGGCATTCACCGGCGTGCCTGTCGGCGCTCCTGCGGCGCCATTCGGTCGGCTCGCGCCCGGCGGCGCCCCGGCGCCTGCAGGTATTCCACCCTCGGGCATCGGCAACTCGGCGAAGGTCAGCGCCCCCACCGGCACCGTCAGCACGTCGCGTGCCGCAGAGGTGATGAAGAACACCTGCGCGGTCATCTCCGGCAGCAGCGCCCCATCGGCGTTGTCGACATCGAACAGGCCGGTGTAGAGCACCACGTTGTTCTCGATGACCGGCGTCGGCAGCACCTGCCGCAGCGTTCCCACCCAACGGCGGCTGCCGCCGCTCAGGGTCGTGAAATAGATGTCCATGCCCGTCTTCATGTTGCCGATATCGGCCTCGGAGATTTCCGTCTGCACGGTCATGGTGGAAAGGTCGGCGACGCGCAGAATGGTCGGCGCCTGCTGGTTGGCGTTCAACGTGCGGCCTTCGTTCATCTCGATGGACACCACCGTGCCCGCGATGGGCGCATAGATGCGGGTGAATTCGAGCTGGGTCTCTTCGGAGTTCAGCGTGGAGCGGCTCTGCTGAATCTGCCGCTCGAGCTGTGTGACATTGGCTTCCGCGCTGGCAAGGTTTGCCTTGGCGGTATCGTAATCCTGCTGGCTGGTGGCATTGGCCGCCATCAGACGCTCCTGGCGCTGAGCATTGGCCCGGGACAGATCGAGGCTGGCGCGGCGCGAGCTGACCTGTGCTTCGAGCGCCGCCAGCGCCGCCCGGCTCGCCTCCACGCGACTGACTTGCGTACGCGCATCGATCTCGGCCAGCAATTGCCCCGCCTCCACTCTGTCGCCCACTTCGACGTGCAGCTTCTGCAGTTGCCCTGACACCTGAGCACCGACATCGACAAATATGCTCGGCTTCAGACTGCCCGCCGAGGAGATGGTGTTCTCGATGTCGCCTACCGTGACGGTGGCGATCAGCGGTTGATCGACCAGCGTCTCCTCATCGTCCTGCAAGGTGAAATAGAGCCCCACGGCGGCGAGCAACACGATGCTGATCACCCCCCACTTCCTGCCGCGCTTCCTGCGTCCGGGCGGGGTCAGCAATAGGGAATCCTGCGTCTCTGACTGGCTGTCACGTTCCTTCTTCATGCAAATATCCTTCAAAAACGGGTGGGGAAAATAGTCTGATTGGCCGTTGATACGCAGACCGGCACATAACCTGTCGCTGTGCGTTCTGGCGGCAGCCGCTTTTCTGTATCATGGCCGCCATGCTCAATACTCTCTGGCTAAGTTTCTTCCTGCTCGCATTCGTTGCCGCGCTGTGGCAATGGCTGTCGGGCACCAATCCGGAAGTCTTCAGTCAGCTCGTTGCTGCTACCTTCGAGATGTCGAATCTCGCGGTGGAAATTGCCATCGGCCTGATCGGCGTCATGGCGCTGTGGCTGGGCCTGTTCAGAGTCGCAGAACACAGCGGCCTCATCAATGTCATCGCCCGCGCCATGGGACCGTTGTTCTCCCGATTGATGCCGGAGGTACCCGCGAATCACCCCGCCATCGGCTCCGTCACCATGAACCTGGCCGCGAACTTCCTCGGGCTGGACAACGCTGCGACCCCCATGGGGCTCAAGGCGATGAACGATCTGCAGGAATTGAACCCGGACAAGGACACCGCCACCAACGCGCAGATCCTCTTCCTCGTCCTCAACACCTCCTCAGTGACCCTGTTGCCCGTGACAATCTTTCTCTACCGGGCGCAGCAAGGTTCGACAGAACCCGCCGCCGTGTTCCTGCCGATCCTGATGGCGACCTCGGCCTCGACCCTGGTCGGGCTCTTCAGCGTGGCGTGGATGCAGAAGCTGCGCCTGCATGATCCCGTGGTGCTGGCCTGGTTTGGAGGCTTCGCAGTGGTGATGGCGGCGCTGCTGAGTTTCATCGTCGGCCTGCCCGGTGACGTCCTTTCCACGCGCTCGGCCCTGATCGGCAATCTGCTGCTGTTCAGCGTCATCGTGCTGTTCCTCGTGTCCGGCATCCAGCGCAAGCTCGACTGCTACTCGCTATTCATCGAGGGGGCGAAGGAAGGCTTCAACGTCGCCATCAAGATCATCCCCTTCCTGCTGGCCATGCTGGTGGGGATCGGCGTGTTCCGCGCCAGTGGCTGTCTCGACATTCTCCTCGAAGGCATCCGCGCACTGGTCGCCATGCTCGGTATCGACACCCGCTTCGTCGATGCGCTGCCGACCGCCTTCATGAAACCGCTCAGCGGCAGCGGTGCGCGGGCGATGATGCTGGAGACCATGAACACCTACGGGGTGGATTCATTTGCCGCCCGCGTCGCGGCCACGGTGCAGGGCAGCACCGAGACGACTTTCTATGTGCTGGCGGTCTACTTCGGCAGCGTCGGCATCCGCAAGACGCGCCACGCCATCGGCTGCGGTCTGCTGGCCGATTTCGCCGGCATTACCACGGCAATTCTGGCCTGCTACTGGTTCTTCGGCTGAGCGCTTTGTCGCAGCTCAATTGTGCTTTCCGGGAATTTGTGTTTTCATCCTGAGGCGCTGAAGATCACCGCAAGACTCTTCCAGAAACCCAATAAAAACAGGCAATTGCCGCAAGAAGATCTGAGCAGTATGGGTAAACACCACCACTCCGTCTGCAGCTCCGGCGGGACGTCACGCCTCACCTGCCTATGGCGCCATCTGCTGCTTGCGCTTTTCCTGCCAGTACTGCTGCTCGGCTGCTCGGAGCAGCTGGCCGCGAACCGCCCCTACATCCTCACGACGGCTACAGTCGGTGGTGCGTACTACCCGATCGGCGTGGCCATGGCGACCATCTCCAAGTCCCAGCTGCAGCGCACGCACAACATCTCCCTCTCGGCGATCAGCTCGGCTGGGTCGCTGGAGAACGTCAAGCTGCTGCGCGACAACGAGGCCCAGTTCGCGATCCTGCAGGGAGTCTTCGCCGCCTGGGCCTGGAATGGTGAAGGGCCTGTGCGCAATCCCCAAACCGAGATGCGCAGCGTCAGCGCGATGTGGCTGAACGTCGAACACTTCGTGCTGCTGACCGAGCTGGTCAAGAACGGCACGCTCAGTGACTTCGGCACCCTGCAGGGCGAGCGCGTCGTGCTCGGCGCTCGCAACTCCGGCGCCGATCAGTCCGGGCGTTTCATTCTCGAGCAGCTCGGCATAGACTACGAGAGCGCCATGACCTTCGGCTACATGGGCTATGAGGCGGCGGCCAACGCCATGCAGGACGGCAATGTCGCCGGTATCAATGTCCCGGCAGGAGCGCCCGCCAGCGCTATCACCCAGGCGTTCGCGCAGATGGGGGATGGCATCACCCTGCTGACCTTCTCCCAGCAGGAGCTGGACACGCTGAACAGCCGCTATCCGCTGTGGGACTGGTACGACTTCGCGCCCGGCACCTACCCGAATCAGGATGCCGCCATGCGCTCCATCGCCTCGCCCAACGTGCTGGTGGTGCGCTCCGATATCCCCGACGAAGCCGTGTATCAGATCACCAAGATGATCTGGGAAAATCTCGGCACAATGCAGGACATTCACGCCGCCACCAAGGACATGCGCCTGGAAATTGCCCTCAAGGGTCTGGCTGCGCCGCTGCACCACGGTGCCCTGCGTTACTACCGCGAGCAAGGCCTGGAGATTCCACCCCATTTGTTGCTGGACTCGCAGCAGGAGCAGACAGCCCGATGAAATCCCCGTTGTTGCGCTGGGCCGCGTTTCTGTTTGCCTTGTTTCATGTCTACACCAATGTCTTCGCGTCGCTCTCGGAGCTGTGGTTCTCGGCGATTCACTTCGGCGGCTTCTGTGCGCTGTGTGCGTTGATGGACAACGAAACCGATGCCGATGGGCGACAACCCGGGCGGCTGCGGCAGAGCATCAACATCGCGCTGGCGCTGCTGGCCGTGGCAGTGCCCACCTATCTGGTCCTATACGAGAATGCGCTGTACGCCCGGGAGGCCGAATTCGTGTTCGCGGACTATCTGGTCTCGGGGGTCGCGGTGCTGCTGGCCATCGAATTCACCCGCCGTACGTCCGGCTGGTTCACCCCGGTGCTGATTGTCATCTCGCTGTGCTACATCCTCTTCCTGGGGCGCTACACGCCCGGCATTTTCGCATTCCCGGGGCTCAGTCTGGAGACGGTGCTGTACCGCAGTTTCTTCAGTGCGGAAGGAATGTTCGGCAATACCGCCAATATCTCCGCCACCTATGTCTTCATGTTCATCCTGTTCGGCTCTTTCCTGCTCAAGTCCGGGGCTGGTGAGTTTATTGTCAATCTCGCGCGCTGTCTGGCCGGGCGCTTCACCGGCGGCGCCGGCATGGTGGCCGTGGTCGGTTCGGGCCTGATGGGCTCGGTGTCAGGTTCGGCCGTCGCCAACGTAGTCTCCACCGGCGTCATCACCATCCCCATGATGAAGCGCTCGGGCTTTCCCCCGCAGTTCGCCGCAGGCGTCGAGGCGGCGGCCTCCACGGGCGGCGCGCTGATGCCACCCATCATGGGCGCGGGCGCCTTCGTGATGGCGGGCTACACCCAGATTCCCTACAGCCAGATCGTGGCCGTCTCCGTGCTGCCTGCCCTGCTCTATTTTCTGACGGTGGCCTTCTTTGTGCGCATCGAGGCCAAGCGTCTGGGTCTGAGCGCCGAGCAGCTGGGCGAGGGCGAATCGGTGCGCGCCGTGCTGCGCAAGGGCTGGCAATTCATCCTGCCGCTGGGCGTACTGATTGGCGGACTCGCGCTGGGCTACACAGCGATACTGTCTGCCGTCTTCGCGATCATCGCCTGCATCGCCGCATCCTGGTTGTCGCCGACACCCATGACATGGCAGGTGTGTTTCGACGCCTGTGTCGATGGGGTGAAGGGCTCGATCATGACCGCGCTGCTGCTGGTGGCTGTCGGCATCATCATCAATGTGGTCACCACCACCGGGGTCGGCAATGCGTTCTCGCTGATGATCGTCGAATGGGCGCAGGGCAGCCTCTTCCTGACGCTGGTGCTGGTAGCCCTGGCGTCGCTGATACTGGGTGTCGGGCTGCCGGTGACGGCCTCCTACATCGTGCTGGCGACACTCTCCGCTCCGATGATCTACGACTTGATCGCCCAGGACTATCTGCTGCAGGCACTGCAGGCCACCGACCTGCCGACCAGCGTGCGAGCGACCCTGGGTCTGTTCGGCGGTGATCCGGTGGTGGCGCTGCGGGAGATGCCCTTGGAGATGCGTCAGCTGCTGCGCACCGAACTGCTGGACCCGACCCTGCTGGCCGGCATGCTGCTCAGCGCCCATCTGATCATCTTCTGGTTGTCGCAGGACAGCAATGTGACGCCACCGGTGTGCCTCGCGGCGTTCGCAGCGGCGGGCGTCGCCGGCACCAAGCCCATCGCGACAGGCATGACTGCCTGGAAGCTGGCGAAGGGCCTTTATCTGGTGCCGTTGTTGTTCGCCTACTCCCCTCTGATCACCGGCACCTGGCCCGAGCGCCTCAGCGTCTTTTTCTGGGCTTGTATGGGCCTGTATGCCGCAGCCGGACTTCTGCAATGGCGCCTCGAGAAGCCGCTGAATCCAATCACTGCCCTGATGTTGCTTTTGGCGGCTGTCCTGATGATGTGGTATCCCTTTGGAATCGCGTATCATGCGGTCGGTGGCGCGCTGCTGTTCAGTGTCATTTTCTGGCAGAAGCGCAGTATCGCCTGATCATCACAACGGTTTCGAAAATGTTTTCAGAAAAAGAATTGAATCTGGAGGAAACTGAGCTGCGCGAACAGGTTTCGCTGCTGGCCCCTGCGCAGCGCGAAAAATACCTGCATATGGAGCAATCCCTGCGCAAGCATCCTGGCACCTATGCGGCGCTGAACTGGTTCTTCCTGCTCGGTCTGCATCACTTCTACCTGCGCCGCTGGCCGCGCGGCATTCTCGATCTGCTACTGACCAGCGTCGCGCTCTACGTCCTGTTCAACACAGACAGCCCTGCGTACGGTGGCGCCCTCCTGCTGGCTGTCGCCATTATCGAGGTGCCCCAGCTCCTCAATTACGAGCATCTGGTACACAGCCATAACAATCAGATGATGCGTCGCTGTCTGCGACGTATTGCAAAGCTTGCTGCCGCCTCCAGTGAAGAACCGGAGCGATGAGCCAGACCACCAGGCGCCCGACATCATGATCATTTCAATCATCTGGTTTGTCTGCGGATTGGTAATACTCACGATCGGTGCTGAGGGGCTGGTGCGCGGCAGTTCGGCACTGGCTTTACGGCTGGGAATCTCGCCACTGGTGATAGGACTGACGATCGTCGCCTTCGGCACCAGTGCCCCGGAGCTGGCAGTCAGCGTGGAAGCGGCTGCCAGTGGCAGCAGCTCCATCTCGATTGGCAATGTGATTGGTTCAAACATCGCCAACATTGCCCTCATCCTCGGCCTGGCGGCCATGATCCAGCCGATGCGGGTGCAGCCGACGCTGCTGACAGTCCAGATTCCGATCATGATCGGCGTGTCACTGCTTCTGTGGGGAATGACACTGGATGGCAGCATTGGTGTAGGGGACGGGGCTGTGCTGTTCTCTGGAATCATGCTCTATGTTGTTTACAGCTATCGCAGCGCCCGAACGGGCGAGATGCCGGGGCTCGCGCAGCCACTGCCCGACGCGAGTCCAGCACTGCTGAGCAAGACCTGGTTCTGCCTGGTGCTGATCGCGGCGGGACTCGCCGGACTAGTGGCAGGCGGATCACTACTGGTCGACGCTGCAGTGGAAATCGCGCGGTTCTTTGATGTCCCGGAGTCGGTGATCGGGCTGACCATTGTGGCCATCGGCACCAGTATGCCGGAGCTGGCCACCTCGGTGGTCGCCGCGGTGCGCAAGGAAGCTGATATTGCCCTGGGCAACATCGTCGGCTCCAACATCTTCAACATTCTGGGAATTCTCGGCGTGGCCTCCCTCATCAATCCGCTCTCGTCGACCGATTTCAGCCGTGTCGATTTCGCGCTCATGGTGGGCATCGCCATCGTGCTGCTACCCATGGCTTGGACACACCGTCGGCTGGGGCGGCTTGAAGGCCTCTTCCTGTTCGTGACATATATCGGCTACCTGTATTACCTCGGCCCCAAAACCTGATATAAGAAACACGCAAATTTGCAGGTCACGCCTGCGCTTCCGACGTCATCCAGACTTCAAGGGTTGCAATGCAGTTACGAACCAACCGCAGTGGTTCCGGCGAGGCGCTCGACCCTCGCTTCCAGCAGCCATCTGTCGATCAACGTGTCACGCGTACGCATTCATGGCGAGCACACGCCAACCGGGTGTTTGATCTGCTGCGCGACCGCTTCCCGCTCACCGTGCAGGGCGTGGCCGTGCTGGTCATCGCCATGCTTGCCCTGCGCACTTTCGGCTACGGACGCATGGATCTGGTGGTGTTCGCACTGGCCGTCTGCGCGCTCGCCATCGTGCTCTTCTCCACAGTCATCGTGTTGCTCGGTGGCTTGCTGCTGCGCTACCAGATTGTCGATCAGCTGGAGCGGCAGGTGATCCTGAAGCGCCACATCGCCCGCATGAAGGTGGAAGCGGGCTATCCGAATGAAACCGGTTTCACCATGCCGACCATGCCGTGGTTGCCACTGATCAGCGTGCGCTGGGAAATCGTGCAGCCGAATGCGATCCGCACCAACAATCGCCTGTCCGAGGACGAGCAGCAGTGGGAAGAAGAAATCGTCCCGCTACGCCGCTGCAAGAGCCCGACCATCACCCGCCGCTTCACGGTGCGCGACGTGCTGGGCTTCAGCCGTTTCTCCTGGCGCTTCACGCAGGAAGGCGAGCTGCTGGCACTGCCCCAGGCGGGCAGCATCAAGTCATTGCCCCTGTTGCGCTCGCTCACCGCCGAAGATGGAATTCCTGACCCCGGGGGTCATCCCGAAGGCGATCGCATGGAGATTCGCCCCTACGTGCCCGGCGACTCCGTGCGCAACATCATGTGGAAGGTCTATGCCCGCAACCGGCATCTGACCGTGCGGCTGGCCGAACGCAGCGTGTTTCACAGCAACCGTACCCTCGCCTATCTGCTGTCCGGCCCCAATGATGAAGCGGCAGCTGCCGTCGCCCGCGTCGCAGTGGAATCGGGTGCGCTGGGGGAGGACTGGCTGTTCTGCGCCGATGGCGGCGACACACCGACCAATCAGGCTGGCGAGGCGCTGGAGTTGATCGCACAATCGCGCGCGCTGGATGGCACGCACCCCTACGGGCTCGACCAGTATCTGCAGCATTTCGGCAATCAGGGCAGCGTGCACTGCATCGTCTTCGCCAACGCCGAGGCAGGCCCCTGGCTGCAACAGTTGCGCGCCACCATCGGGCGCTTCCGCGTGCGCTTTTCAGTGGTGCTGGCGACGGATGGCTTCATCACCAGCGCACCGCGTCCGCGCTGGCAGAAGCTCTTGTTCAACGACAGCGCCGCACGGCGTGAACAGCGCGAACGCGAGGGGCAGGCAACTTCTGTGGCAGAACTGAGCCGTTTGTTGACGGAACTCGGTCAACTTGTAGAATCGACCATGGTCGTGGATCGGCGCACCGGGCTGACCTATGACAAACGCATGAACCGGGTGTGAGAGACACGCACATGCACAGCAGAACACAGACCACAGCGCAGGACTCCATTCTCAGCCAGCTGCTGCCCTCAAGCCTGCGGGCGGCGATCATTGCCTCCAGCTACTGGGTGCTGAGCCTGTCACTGACCAGCGAGAGCGGGTCGGTGGCGGCCTTCGTCGGCTGTCTGTTCTCCTGCTACCTGATCGACGGGCTGATCAAGCGTCCGCCTTTGCGGGACCTGCGCCTGAGCGTGATCGCCGTTTTCACCCTGGTGCTGCTGTGTGTCGGCGTGTTTCTGAGCAGCGCCATCACCAGCAGCCTGACCGTCGCCAGCCTGCTGCCGCCCTTGCTGACTTACGAGATCGGCGAAGTTCTGCAGTGGTTCCTGTTCGCCGCCGCGCTGACCGCATTGCTGCGGACCCTCGCGCATCGCACCAGCTATGGCCGGGTGACGGAGATCCTGTTTGTCGCCGCTGCCTTCGTCATCACCCTGGCCGCCCACCGGCAGGGCATGATTCACCGCCCCTTCTTCATCGGCGACTACGCCCTCACCCGTGGCATCGACCCCAGTTCCATCCTCATGGCACTGGGCTGTGGCGCGGTGCTGGCGCTGGCCGGGCTGCTGATGATGGAGAACAACCACCGCCGTCTGCCTTACCACTTCACCGTGCTGGGACTGCTGTGTTTCAGCCTGCTGGCCTATGTGCAGCTGTTCGGCCTGCCCTCTCCTCGCCTGACCGATGACATGGGCCTGACCGGTGTCGCGCGCGGCGAAGGCAGTGCGGCCGAGCAGGAAAACCCCTTCCGCGACGGCGAAAATGACGCCAGCGACAAGGAAGCCCCGGTGGCCATCGTGCTGTTCCGCGATGACTACGAGCCAGCCGGGGGTTCCTACTATTTCCGCGAATCCGCCTACACCGAATTCAATGGCACCATGCTGGCGGTGACGGATCGGGATGACCTGGATGAAGACCTCATCACCCACTTCCCGCCGGTGCGTGCCGACATCGAAGAACCCTTGCCCTTGCCAGACAAACGGCAGGCCGTGCGCACTACCATCGGCCTGCTCGCTCCGCACCGCACCCCGTTCGGGCTGGACACGCCGGTGGCCTTCGAGAACACGCCGAACCCCAACAATCTGCGTTTCAAGCAGACTTATGACGCCTATTCGCTGGTGCCACTGCTGGAATTCCCCGATCTGATCGGCCGCACGGCCGGTGATCCGGACTGGACGCCCGCGCAGCGACAGGCCTATCTGGAGCTGCCCGACGACCCGCGCTACCGCGAGCTGGCCGAGACCATCTTGCAGGACCTGCGTCCCGGCTATGCCGATGATCCCTATGCCAAGGCACTGGCGATCAAGGATTACCTCGACCGCAACGGCATCTACAGCCTGAAGAACGAACACGCCTACGCCGAGGACCCGGCCGCCTCCTTCCTGTTCGGCGACTTGACCGGCTACTGCATGCACTTCTCCTTCGCCGCCACCTACATGTACCGCAGCATCGGCATCCCCGCCCGCGTGGGCATCGGCTACTCGGTGCCGGCGAGCAATCGCGCCGGGGGCTCCTCGCTGCTGATTCAGGCTATCAATGGCCATGCCTGGCCGGAGATATTTCTGGATGGCGTGGGTTGGGTGATCGTCGATCCGGCGCCGAGCCGCACGTTGGTCGACATGTCCGTGGACCCGCAGAACAGCCTGCAGCAACTGCTCGGCGACATGCTGCGCGACGAGGCTGCGTTCGACGAGTTCATCAGCTCCCAGCAGGATGAGCCATTCCCGCTGGCCGTGCTGCTGAATGCGCTGCTTGCCACCCTGCTGGTGATACTGCTGGCCGCCTACAGCGTGAAGATCTACCGCCTGCGCGCGCCGCAGTTTGCCGACCCGGCTCTGCGATATCGCCTGAGCTACCGCGCCACGCTGGACATGCTCTCGGCCCTGGGCCAGCGCCGCCGCTACGGCGAGAGCCGCGAGGCATTCGCCCGCCGCCTCAGCACGCTGACTCCCACCTTCGCCAAGATGACCGCCTCCCACCTCCACGCCGCCCTGGGCCCCTGTGGGAGCGGGCCCAGCCCGCGATTGCCTTCAAATCAGACTCTCGACCAAGCCCCAACGACAGGCACCCCCACCCCCGACTGGCTAGCCCTGCAAACCCGCATCCGCGAGGAAATCGGCAGCCACATCCCCTGGTGGAAACGGGTGCTCGCCTTCCTCGACCCCTTTGCCTGGCTGAGAACCCATTGACCTGACCTTACAGAAACCCAAGCAGTCCGGAGACCCTGAATGACCCTGGAAGCCACAAGCGCCAACCTAGAAGTGACAGAAGCCACCGA
>JBBTKA010000169.1:0-5126 GCA_038059145.1 Pseudomonadota bacterium | reverse complement strand
ATTCCTGTTCAGTTATCGTACCAACAGTGACTTCCTGTTGGCTCCGGCGACAATCGGTATCGCGCTGCTGGCCTGGAGCGCGCTGCTCGGATATGTGTATCGACCGCAGGTTTCCGTGCAGCGAGACACGCCTCCCTGTGCCAGTGCCGGACAGGCCTGCGTTTCACGCATCAACGTGACCAATCATGGCCCGCGTACCCTGCATAATTTCACGTTGCGGGAAATGGTGGTGCCGTTCGGGCGGTGGCCACAGGAATGGCTGCGTCCTCACCAGCTTGCGCTTGCCAGTCAGCAAAGCACCACCGTGGCCGTGGAGTTCGAACCGCAAAAGCGTGGCGTGCTGGAGCTGTCCGGCATCGCCGTGCAAAGTTACTTTCCGTTCTTCCTGACCCGCTTCACGCAGCGAATAGACGTCCCCTGCAAGGTGAATGTGTTACCTGCGACCTTGCCGGTCAATGTCCCCTCGCTGCGACGCATCGCAGATCTCGCCAGCAAGCGCATGACGCTTGGCACAGACAACTCGCGCAAGGGCCCCTCCCTGGAGTACGCCTACTCCAGACATTACCAGACCGGGGATTCCCTGCGCCGACTGGATCATCGCGCCAGCTCCCGCCAGGGCAAACCCATGAGCAAGGTATTTGAAGGCGCCGACGATATTCGTCGCGATCAGGTACACCTGATTGTCGACCTCACTCTGCAGGATTTCGAACGCTGGCAGCGACGTCCACGTGACGAATCGGCCCTCGACGAGCGACTCGCTCTCGCTGTGGAAATCGGACTGGCTGCGCAGAACGAAGGGTTCAGCCTGGCCGCCATCGCCATGGGCCGGCAATGGCACACACTCGACAATATCCTGCAATTCTATGAGCACATTGCCACTGCCCGGCCGGAGCGCGCTTGCACCAGCGAGGGCAGTACTGTCGATAGTACTGCCGATAGTTCCATCGATAGTTCCATCGATAGCTCCATCGATAGCGCCTTGCCCGACAAACCTCTGGCTGAAAACGGAATCCATATTCTGGTTGTGGGGCGCTGGACGGACGCGACCCGGGCCGTGATTGAACGCTGGCAACGCGAGGGAGTTCTGGTGCTGGTGTTTCTCATTGCTGAAAGCCCTCTGCACTCCGGCACTCTGCCTGTGGGCAGTCAATACATCGAGATTCCAAGGACCGGTAAAACTGCAAAGCCGACGCCTGCCGCGAGGGCGACGCCACAGGAGGCTTTGGCATGAGCTCCTCTGACATAAGTTCCTCTGGCATAAGTTCCTCTGGCAAATGGTTCCTCACACTCTTCCTCTGTCTGCTGTCGCTCCATCTTGGCCTGTCGATGGAGTTGCCGGTGGTGATCTGGCTGGGCGTCGGCGTCAGTTTGCTGGGACTCTTCAGAGTGGTACGAATGGAACGCCCGACCTGGGGCTTGCTCTTCGTGCTGTTCGCCTCCGGCATTTTCATTGGCAACCAGGTGCTTGAGGATTGGGCTGTCGAAGGATCGTGGCCCCAGGACAACGGGTTGGGAGCCGGGTTTCTGCTGAGCATGCTCATCTACCTGCTTTGGTTGCATCTGGCGAAACCTTCCGGGAATGCTCGTGCGGCGCAGGTGCCTCTGGATCGCGACACCCAGAACATCATTGTGTGGGGCATGCTGATCCTGCTGCTGATGTCGCCTCCCAATGCCAGCGTCTTTGTCTTTTTCGGCGTGCCACTGCCTCTCATCGCCATCGCTGGCATGGTGGCGGCGAGCCTGGCGCTTTTCGGTGAACGCTGCGCCGATCTGCTCACGCGTGCGGCATTGCTGGTGCCGCTGCTGTTGATTGTGCCGCTGCTGCATATTGGCCTCTCGGCAGGACAGGGACCAGTCGTTGGCGCTCTCGGCAATCTGTTCCCGCGCTCCAGCAATTTCACGCCCACCGGCTTCTCACCAAGCCAGCAACTGCGAGCGTCGGTATTCCTGCGGCCCTCCACGCGCGCCGTCATGCGTGTGCAGGCGGATGCGCCGCCGAACAGGTATCTCGCCGGCAATCGTCTGGCAGTGCTGGACGCAGACCTGACCTGGCAGGCAAGCGGACAGCCATTGCAGACACTGACCACGTTGGACGCCGAAGTGCTGCCCACTGGCGAGTACCGCTATCCAATTCCCAATCATCTGGCGGCGGACACCTCTCCCTTTGCAGACACTTTTTCTTTTGCAGGCAAAGCGCCCTATGCAGACACGCTGAAGATTTTCGGCCTGACCAGCGACAATTATATTTTCGCGCCACCCGGCACCGGCCACGTCGTCGGCCGCTTTGCTGGAATGACGCGCAGTACAGCGGATATCTGGATGGCGGCGTTTGAGCGCGGCGCAGACCGGCGCTGGCAACTGGAGGCAAGTCAGACCGCTGCCCCCGACGCCGTCAATCCCATTTATCTGCTGATGCCTGCACTGTGGGACGAGGCATTGCAGGCCAAAAGCAATGAATTCAAAGGACCTACGCCGCAGGCTACGGTGGACAACGTGTTACAGCATTTCCTCGGCAGGGCGTATGTGCTGGAAACAAACTTCGATCCCGAAAAGCCTCTCCACGATTTTTTCCTGAATGACAAAGGCGGTTACTGTTTCTGGTTCGCCACAGCCACAACGCTGGCATTGCGTGCCAATGGTATTCCGAGCCGTCTGGTCGGAGGCTATGTCGTGAATGAACAACTCACGCCCAATCTATGGCTGGTCCGGGAGCGCGATGCACACAGCTGGGTGGAATGGCAGGATGAAGCTGGCTTCTGGCATACCATAGACCCGACGCCTGCGACGATCTTCGGATTCTTCAACGGCTACCAGTCCTCGCAAATGAGTGTGTGGTACCACACGCTGGCCGGACAGTGGCAACTGCTCCTTGATCGACTACTGGCTGATGAATCGACAGCCAATCTCGTTGCCTGGGGCGGACTGGCCATACTCGCGTTCCTGTTCGTGCGCGAATATCGGCGCATTCGAGCCTCTCATTCACCACTGGATGGTCGACCACGGGAATGGCAAAAACTCTGGCAACGTTTTCTGAACATTTCACAATTGCCCGAGAATTCTGCCTGGACAGCGAGCACCTATGCGCAGAACCTGCCTTCGGAATGGACGGCGAGCAGGATCGAGGCGACGCGACATTTTTTGCATATTTATAACCAGGTCCGATTCTCAAACGTGGATAGGCAGGCATTGGAGGAGGCAAAACTTGCGCTGGATGTCTATGCCAGATCGAATGAATAAAGAATCAGCATTAGTAGTCATATTGTTCCAGTACTTTAAACGAGGTCTGTGTCTATGATCAGTCAACGCAATTTAAAGAAACATGCAACCGGATACTTGCTGGTAGCGCTCGTCTCAGGCGCTGCATTCGCCCAGGAAACTTTCACAGCGCACCCCTCCACTCAGGACCCGGCAGTCAAGGTCACCCTCGACACCCTCAAGCGATGGGAAAGCGAGCTGTCCAACTGGGGCCGCTGGGGGCCAACGGACCAGCGCGGCACGCTCAACCTGATCACGCCGGAGAAAACCCGGCAGGCAGCGGCGCTGGTGCAGGTCGGCGAAACAGTGACGTTGCAGCATTTCGTCACTGAAGAAAAGTCCCTGGACAGCCAGTCTTTCGGCCCGACCGAACACTGGATGAGTCGCATCGATCCCGACACCGGCGAGCCCAGCTTTGCGCTCGATGAAATCCAGTTCTCGCTGCACGATGGCATGCTGTCTCACATCGATGCACTGTGCCATTACCGTTCCGAGGTCGATGGCAAATATGTGATCTTCAATGGCTATCCGCAAAACCTCACCGCCACGGGTTGCGAGGATCTGGGCATCGATCGCATGGGGACCTCCTATGTCACGCGCGGCATTCTCGTGGACATTCCGCTCATGCGCGGCGTGGACTGGCTCGAACCGAGCACGCCAATTTACGTAGAGGACCTGTTAGCCTGGGAGGAATTCGCGGGCGTGAAAATCAGCAGTGGCGATGCGTTGTTCGTGCGCACCGGACGCTGGGAACGACGCGATGCACTCGGTCCCTGGCAGTACGGTCAGGGCGGCGCCGGTCTGCATGCCTCGGTGCTGCCGTTTCTCAAGGAGAGAGATGTCGCGATGCTGATCGGTGATGCGGTGAACGACGTGCAGCCTTCCGGAGTCGAGGGCATCAACCGCCCGATTCACCAACTGACACAGGTCAACATCGGCCTGCCCATCGTCGACAACGGTTATCTGGAGGATGTGGCCGATACTGCGGCGCGCCTGCAGCGCTGGGAATTTTTAACGGCGATCCAGATCAATCCGATCAAAGGCGGCACGGCGAGTCCGTTCAATGCGCTTGCCACGTTTTAGAGAGCAGGCACAAAGCGCGAGTCTGAAACCATGTCAGCGACCTCTGTCAACATTCCCACCTGGCTATTCTTGCTGCTCGTGGTGGCCGCCGCCTACTCGGTCGTCATGAGCATCCTCTATCCAGGTGTGCGCTGGCTCCTGCGGCGACGCCTCAACCAGGCCGTAGACAGACTCAATACCAGCCTGCACATCAAGATCCGACCTCTGCAACGCACGAAGCGTGAGGTGATGATCGATCAGCTTATCTTTGACCAGGAAATCCTCGCATTAATAGAGGAGCGCGCGCAGCAGGAGAATGTCCCCAGGGATGAGCTGCAATTGCAGGTGCGCAACTTCGCGCGCGAGATCGTCCCATGGTACTGACAAGTTAACGCCCGATCTGCCAGTATTCAGCTCATGACTCAATCAAAGTGATACAAGCACTACTGTTTTCCGCCCGAGAAGAGCGAACCCCGCCCGTGCTCACGAAGTGTTATCCCTGTCAGCAACCCAGAATCACTTGTAACTCTGGACCGTCCTCAGAACCGGGCAAATCAGTTCGTTTAGGTACGCACGACACACCTCCCCGATCGACCAGGGTTCCATTCGATGACTGTCGCCGGGGTGAGGCAGCTGGTCTGGCCCAGATATCTGGAACAAAGCCGTCCTGGTCCGCAAGACTCTTCAGATAGCATTCGAACAAATTGATCAGTCGTTGCACACAACACTCGCGAAACACAACGGCGAAAAGATTGCTCTCGCGATGCTATTCTGTCGCCTCGATAATTTTATGGTTGCGCTTTCATGAC
>JBBTKA010000168.1:2524-6388 GCA_038059145.1 Pseudomonadota bacterium | reverse complement strand
CCCCCCCCCCCCCCCCCCCCCCCCCCCCCCCCCCCCCCCCCCCCCCCCCCCCAGATCTATTTGAACTCCAACCTGACGCTGAACAACACCACGTTCGATGACAACTACCAGGTGTTCACGGCGGGCAATACCACGACTCCGCGCAATGTGCTTATCAAGGACAACGACGTGCCGGACAGCCCGAAAGTGATGTTCACTGCTGGCATCACCTGGGAGCCGACTTCGTGGCTGGTAGCCAACCTGTCGGGTAAGTACACGGACAAGCGTTACAGCAACTTCACGAACACGGAGGAAGTGGAGGACTACACGGTGTGGAGTGCCTATGTCGATATCGGCGATGGCATGGAGCTTGGACCGCTCAAGCAGCTGAAGGCCCGCGTGAACGTCGACAACCTGTTTGACGAGGACACGCTGGCCTTTACCAACACGGCAACGGAAGGCCCTGCGTCCTTCCGTCCCTTGTCTCCGCGCACGCTGCAAGTCTCGTTCATGGCGGAGTTCTGACGATCTGAGCCTATTGCTGCAGTCCGGCGACCCCGGCTCACCAGAAGGCGCCGAGTCCCGCAATGATGGCGCCCAGCGCTAATGCCCAGGCCAAGCAGGCCAGCGCATCGAGCAGGAGAAAACGGAGACGGGCAAAGCCGCTGATACCCACCAGCACAGGCACCAGGCTGCGAATGGCGGGCACGAAGCGACCGATAAAGATGGCCGCGCCGCCGTGGCGCTGCACCAGCGCCTCGCTCCTGAGCAATGCCTGGCGATAGCGCTGGGCCAGCCGCAAGTGATGGAATTTCGGGCCTATCTGCGCTCCCACGAGAAAGCCGCTGTGGTCACCCAGCAGCGCGCCGGCCCACGCCAGGGGAATGATCTGCGCCAGTGTGGCGTACTCGCCCGTATAAAGCAGCGTAGCAACCGTCACCAGCAGGAAGCCGGACACGAACAGTCCAATCCCCACACAGGCTTCGCCGAAAGCCAGCAGCGGCACCAGCCACAGTGCGAGGTCCCGATTGCGCTCCAGCCAATCCAGTATTACCGCTTCCATAATCCGCTCTCTTTACGCGCCGCCAGGATGATCAATGTCATCAATACGATGTAGTAGAGCGGAAAGGCCAATAATGCGTCGAGGAACACGTGTTTTTGCAGTTCAGACTCTGCCAGACTTCCCTCCCTCGCACGCAGGGTGGCCACAAGGCCGGTGTACAGCAGGCTGGCGAAACCCAGCCCGAGATTCAGGGCGAGTCCCTTGAAACTGAGTACCGTGGCGCGCAGGGAGGAGTCCACCGCCCGGTTCAGGTAGAAACTGGCCTGGAACTGCACCATGCCCAGCAGCGCAAATGCGCCGACGGCGAACAGCAGGCCGCCGACCGGGATAGCCAGCGTCAGACCCAGCAGCGATAGCAGCAGTACACTCGACAGCACGCCAAAGTTGAACGCGGGCGTATGGCTGTTGACCAGGTAGCGGGAGAAGCGCGCTGTGACGATACCGAACAACGACATGCCGGCGCCGATCAAGCCGAACCACGACACGGGGATATCGATCAGCCGGTAATACTCGCTGGCCAGCACCACGAACTGACGGGCAACGCTGTCCAGCGCCAGCGCCGCTAGAATGACGAACAGCACGAAACGATGCCCCAGTATCCACTGTCCGGCGCGCCCCACCTGCCGGAACGCCTCGAGCAGTGCAACGAGTCCGCCCCTGCCCGCTGGCCTCTGCGGCACCGGGTCGGTCGGCAGCTCGCGGAAGCCCAGTGCGGTGGCCAGCACCACGAAGGCGCTGAGCAGCGTGAGGAGCACGGGCAGGCGAATCGCTGTCTCGCGGGCGACCTGCCAGTCGGGATTGATGAACGCCAGAGTGCGGTTGAGCAGGGCCTGGTCATACACGAAGGCGCCCAGGATCATGGTCACGAAGAAGCCGATGGACACCACCCGTGACGTCTTCTCCAGCAGGTGGGACCATTGCTCCTCACGCCCCAGGGCTTTCAAAGAGTCGTAGGCCAGGGCCTCATCGGCCCCGCTGGCTGCGGCCTCCGACAGGCCGGAGCTGATCCGGTTGATCAGAAACACCGTGAACAGCAGGCCCGACGCCCCCATCGGCACGAACGCGAGCAGGCTCATCTCCACCACCATCATGACGGCAGCGAAGACCACCAGATGCCTGCGTCCGACAATGTCAGCCAGTGCTCCCGAGGGCACCTCCGCCACCACGATACTCAGCGCCCACGCCAGGTTGAGCAGGGCGAACTGCTCCAGCGTGAGGCCGTAGTCGAGAAACAGAATGGTCAGGACGGGGTAATAGAATCGCGCCGAATAGAACAGGCGGAAAATAATGAAGCGCCGCAGATTGCCTTCAAGGGCGTGGCGGTCTCTGCCTGAAATGGGAAGCTGGCTGGTAGTCATGGAAGTCCTCGGCGTGAGGATCATTCCATGAGCGACAGGCCCGACGCAATCTTGTTAGAGTATCGCACGGACGTCAGCCATGACGACGACAATGACAATGACAAGAAAAGGGGGATTCACAATGCGCGGACTTCACGGACTGGCCATCGGCTTGATGCTCGTTTCCGGCCAGGCACTGGCCGAGGGCAGCGTTCTGTTCATCGGCAACAGTTTTACCTTCGGTGCTGGCTCGGCCGTGCGGTTCTACCGCCCCGACACCGTGACTGATCTCAACAACCTGGGTATCGGTGGAGTGCCGGCCCTGTTCAAGTCCTTTACCCAGCAGGCAGGCCTGGATTACGACGTTTACCTGGAAACCGAGCCGGGCAGCGGCCTCGACTTTCATTTGGCCAACCGGCTGGGCCTGATTGCCCGGCGCCCCTGGGACACCGTGGTGATGCACGGCCAGAGCACCCTCGATTTCGACAAGCCCGGCGACCCTGCCAAGCTGGTCGCCACCGCGCAGCAGATGGCGGAGATTCTTGTGGATCGCAACCCGGACGTGGATATTCACCTGATGGCCACTTGGTCCCGCGCCGACGAAACCTATCAGGACGATGGCGCCTGGGCGGGTCAACCTATCGAGGCCATGGCCAATGATGTGCGCGCCGCTTACGACGCTGCTTCGGCTGCGCCAAATGTACGTGGTGTGATTCCGGTGGGCGAGGCGTGGACGCGGGCGATGACGACGGGCGTGGCCGATGCCAACCCCTATGACGGCATCGACTTCGGAAAGGTCGACCTGTGGACCTACGATCAGTACCACGCCAGCACGTTTGGCTATTACCTTGAAGCGCTGGTGGTGTTCGGCCGCCTGACTGGCCTCGACCCGCGCTCGCTGGGCGACAACGAGTGCTCGGCCTTCGAACTGGGAATGACATTGCCGCAGACCCGCGCGCTGCAGCAGGTTGCCTTTGACGAACTGGCCAGTCAGGGCGCCATCACACCGATGCCCTTCGAGCCGGGCGTGCGGCTGACAGGGGCGCGGTGTTCGGCCCGCGCCGGCCGCTAGGAGCAGGCCTGCTCATGTGGGAGCGGGCCTCGCCCGCGATTAGGCTTTTCAGTATACGAAATCGCGGGCAAGGCCCACTCCCACAGCGCATTTCCTGTGTTACTCTCGACGCTTTGTGACAGTCTTTCGGGAAAACAACAATGAACGAAATCGTCAGTGCCATCAATGCCATCGTCTGGAGTCCGGCTCTGGTCTTCCTGTGTCTGGGAGCCGGATTGTATTTCTCCGTTCGAACCCGCTTCCTGCAGTTGCGCCACTTCCGCGAAATGATTCGCCTGATCTTCGATGGCAGGTCTTCCGCTGCAGGGATTTCGTCCTTTCAGGCCTTGACGATGACACTCGCTGGTCGGGTTGGCACTGGTAACATCGCGGGGGTCGCAACCGCGATCACCTTTGGCGGACCGGGTGCTCTG
>JBBTKA010000168.1:0-2514 GCA_038059145.1 Pseudomonadota bacterium | reverse complement strand
AGCTCTTTCCGCGGCCCTCTCCGGAACCATTGGGCTGGGAAATATTGGTGGCGTCGCCTTGGCAATTGCTGCCGGCGGTCCCGGAGCCCTTTTCTGGATGTGGGTAGTCGCCTTCCTGGGGGCCAGCTCGGCCTTCGTGGAATCGACGCTCGGACAGGTCTACAAGGAGAAGATCAACGGGCAGTATCGCGGCGGCCCGGCGTTCTATATCGAGAAGGGCCTCGGCATCAAATGGTTCGCCTTGCTGTTTGCCTTCACCACCATCCTGGCCTGTGGATTCTTGCTGCCAGGTGTTCAGGCGAATGCCATCGCCGGCAGTATCAACACCGCTTTCAACATTGACACTCGCTTCACCGCCGCAGTACTGGCGATCCTGCTCGGCTTCATCATCTTCGGCGGGCTGCGCCGCATAGCCAGCTTTGCGGCGTCAGTCGTGCCTTTCATGGCCATCGCTTACGTCGGCGTCGCTCTCTTCATCATCCTGATCAACATCGGTCGAGTGCCAGAGATGCTTGTGCTGATCATCAGCAGCGCCTTCGGCTTCAACTCCGCATTTGGCGCACTGCTGGGGCTGGCGATCATGTGGGGCGTGCGTCGTGGTGTCTATTCAAACGAGGCGGGGCAGGGCACCGGGCCTCATGCATCGTCGGCCGCATCCGTCAGCCATCCTGCCAAGCAGGGGCTGGTGCAGGCGTTCTCCGTGTACGTGGATACTTTGTTCATCTGCAGCGCCACAGGATTCATGTTGTTGATCACCGGCCTGTACAACGTCGAAGGGCCGACGGGCGAGGCAATGTATACGGGCGTCAGCGGTGTAGGTGCTGGCGCGGGCTATGTGCAGACGGCGATGGAAAATCTGATGCCGGGCTTCGGCAATATCTTCGTTGCGCTGGCGCTGTTCTTCTTCGCGTTCACCACGATTGTGGCGTACTACTACATTGCCGAGACCAATATCAGTTACATCAACCGCGTCGTCGACAGACCCTGGATGGTGCTGGTGTTGCGCATCGGCATCATCAGCGCGGTGGTGTATGGCACGGTGAAGACGGCAGAACTGGCCTGGGGACTCGGAGACATTGGTGTCGGGTTGATGGCCTGGCTCAACATGGTTGCCATTCTCATGATGCAGAAACCGGCATTCATCTGCTTGAAGGATTATGAGGAGCAGAAGTCGCGGGGTGTCGATCCTCAGTTCAATCCGGAGGCGCTGAACATCAAGGGGGCGGATTATTGGGTGGAGCGGCGCGCCGAGGAACAGCTCACCCAAAAAGCGGATTGACGTTGATGTCGAATGAGCAAGACGGGGCACTCTCTTTATCTGGCCCCGTCTTTTGCTACTGTCTTTCGACCCCGTCCTTACCTGGAGCAGTTTACTCTCGTGGTGACCCGGCATTGATCCAGTGCACCAGCGTCTGTGTTTCGGCGACGGAAAGATTGCGCGCATTGTCGAAGTGTCGGATGTTCGGATCGACCTGAGCCGGTGGCATGCGCTTGGTCATCAGGACCTCGCGAATCATCGGACTCCAACCCTGTATCATCTGATGACTGTTCATCGCGAAGGGCCCGATACAGCCTTCCACGTGGCAGACTACGCAACGCTCGATCAGGATGGGTGCCACTTCCGTCTCGTAGTCCGGCACATCCTGCTGATTGGCAACTCTGGCTGGGAAGTCGAGCAGACAATCGGCGGGCGCCGCAAATTCGACCACCTTGGTTTCCATGTTGCGCGAGTCCTCACCGCTGACCAGTGCTGCCAGCGTGTCCCTGAGTCCTGTGGTGCCGGGCTGACCTTGTCGGCTGGCAACATCCATTGGTCCTCGATACAGAACCGTCATTCTTTTTGGGTCCAGCACCACGATCTCGCCTGCCTTGGTGACTCCGAGAGCCTCTGCCACCAGTTGCGTGTCATCGAGCAGGATCGGCATGTTGACATTGAAGTTGGCATCGAAGCGCTTCACCGTTTCTGCCGAATCCTTGCTTGAAGCATTAAGCATGACGAAGCCAACGGAGCTGTCGTCCCACTTTGTCTGCATGATTCTGTATTCCGAGAACAGATCGCTGTTTGTGCTGCAGGTGTTCGCCTGCGAGATCACCACCAGCGCATTCAGATACGCAAATTTCGTGAGTTGATGAGCCGTGCCCTTATGGTCGATCAGGTTGAAATCACCGACCCGTTCCGGAGCGGCATTGGCGCTGATTGTCATCGCGGTAAGTGTAGTCAGTGCGCTAACGGTCAGCAGTTTTTTCATCCAGTTCAGTTTTTTCATAGTGTTTTCCTCAACGGCTGGTGTCGGTGTAAGAGAAGTAACCGATAAACATTTCATCCCAGCTCTGCAGTCCACCGACGGCGGTGACTGATGGGTCGGGGTTGCCTGGGTTGTATTCGGAGTTGTCGAATACGCCTTCCACCACGACGCGCGACCCCGCGGGCAACGTCATCGGCTCCGTCAGGCGATAGGTTGGCTGCCAGGCGAAGTTGTAGTTGGCCACGTTGATGATCTCCTCGCGTGACTG
>JBBTKA010000167.1:0-8988 GCA_038059145.1 Pseudomonadota bacterium | reverse complement strand
AGGCGTTTGGAATGGGGACTCCCCACACGCTGACTCCCTGCAGGACCACTATCGGACGGCTATTTTCATAGGCCAGTTCGAGGCCGGCATTGATGGCGATGGTGTTGCCACCCAGGAAGGGGAAATCCGGCGGGACGGACACCAGCAGCTTGGCACTGGCAAGATTGTCAGACAGATTGATGGCAAAGCGCTGAGCCATTTCGGGACTGTTCGCCAACAGAGAGTTGAGCTCCTTCTCCGTGAAACTGATCTCACGGTTTGCAGCCGATTCCCGATACGGCTCGGGCTCCAACCGGTTGCCGCCTCCTGGCAGACTGTTCAACTTGGTGTCCAGCCGCGCCTGCTCGCGCTCGCTGAGTTCCACCGGGGTGAATGCTGATGGGAACAGCGTGCGGTAAACGACAACGCCGGTAACGCCGACACTGATCACCACTGCCAGCAGGATGAAGAACGCAAGTTGCCAGCCCGTGAAACGTCTGGAGTGAGTAGCTGTATCCGGGATGTTGCTCACAGTATCGAACTCCAGCGAGATGTAACGGGATTGTCGAAGGTTGTGCTGCCGGATCAGAAAGACTGATCCGACAGCACCCCCATCTTACGGCTGGAACATGTACGAGAACTTAACGAATATCTGATCTCCGTCGCGCTTGAGATCGTTGGTCACCACCACTTCACGCTCGTCTTCCACTTCGATGATGTCGAAGTTGCTCTGGTTCGTGTTGTAGCCGACATACAGCGCAGACCAGGGGTTGATCACATAGCGCAGCAGGATGTCGAAGTTCAGGTTCTCATCATCGATCAGACGCGTGTTGGGGCCGGCATCTGTCTTCTCGTACTGGGTGATGAAACGCAATGACATCTCCCGCGTGAACTGGTAGTTCCAGCTGCTGCGGAAAATCTCGTTGCTGAAGACCTTGCCGCGACTGCTGTCCAGTTCGGTGGTGACGAAGGAGTTGTCCACGCGCAGTCTCTCGATCGGGCGCCACAGCAGGCTCACGTCGAAGCGCTGGGTGTCGGCCACGAAAGGCAGAGTGCCGCGCCTGGGCACCAGATTGAGCGCCGTACCTGTGCGGAACGACACGTCGAAGGTCAGGCTCGACAGCGCTGTGTTGCGGTAGCGCGCATTGACGTTGTCATAGCTGTAGCCCACTGGACGCACCAGCCCGGGGAAATCGATCGGGCGCAGGACTTCGGTGATGTCTTGTGCACCGAGAGTGATCCGGCTGGTGGCGTAGGCCCAGTTGATGCTCGGGGAGACCTCGGAATAAACCTTGGTGCCATCCTTGTCGTCCTGATACACGAACATCATGCCGGGTGCCCAGTTGTTCAGGTTGGAGTTCTCCGGGTAGATCTGATAGTCGGAGCGCCAGTGAATGCCGGAGATGTCTGATTTGAAGAAGCGGTTCTGGAAACCCAGCTGCGCACGGAAGTCGGCATCGGTATCGACGATGTGGAAGTGGGTATTGAAGCCGCGGCCTACGCGGTCGATGCGCACGTTGCGCTGCATGCCGCTCAGCTCGGCACCACCGAAAGTCGGCTCGGTATCCGAGTTGATGAACTCCAGGTTGGTCACCCAGTTCTCATTGAAGCGAAACTTGCCGTCCACGCTCAGAACGCGGTTGTAGCCATCGGCCAGTTCACGATCGGTGAACAGCATGCCGATGCGGTCCTGACCCTGCAGGTCGCGGTAGGCGCGGAAGACGCCAATGTTGGCTTTCTCGCCTTTCAGTGGATCGGTGTCGGCGCGGTTCAGACCTGGAGCCTCGTCGTTCATCAGAATGGTGCCGAAGCCCCACTGACCGGCGCGGCCCGTCAAACGCATGCCGCCTTCGGGATCGACGATGCGGCGTGTGAACAGCAGGATGGAGTCGGTGGCGAAGAAGTCGGCGTTCTCCACGAAGAACGGACGGCGCTCCGGGTACTGCACCTCGAAACGCTCGTTCACGGTCACCTGTGGCTCGTCGGACTCGACCTGCGAGAAGTCCGGGTTCAGGGTCAGGTCGAGCACCCAGGCGTCATTGAAGACAAACTTCGCATCGACACCGAGGTCGTACTCCTTGTCGCTCTCCATGAGGGGACCGCCGGGGGCGCGTGGATTGATCGCCTCCACATCGCGGGCAAACACGAACGGAATGATCTGGGTGTTGCTGCCCGGCGAGACGTTACGGATGCCGGTCAACAGCGCCGTCTGGTTGAGGCGGCCATCCACGGCGTTGGAATAGGGCGGCCAGAAGCTTTCTTCGCTCAGGCGCGGAATCTGGCGGCTGGCCTGTACGCGCCAGACCTGATCCTGGGCATCCGGGAAGCGCAGGCCGCGCAGGGGCACAGCGATGCGCACGATATAGCCCTGATCATTCACTTCGCCTTCGCTGTCCCACACGGCTTCCCAGGTGGTGTCGAAGCCCGCACGGTTGGAGAAGCCCTCGGTCCAGCGCGCATCCCATTGCACACCCAATGGCGTCACACGGAAGGTATAGGCGGTGCGCTGGTCGTTGAAGGTGTCGATCGTCAGCTCAACGGTGTCGTCGCCGCTGATGTTCTCGCGTGAGGCCAGGTTGGCGCGGATCTGGGACGGATCGCTGTCGAAGGCCAGGAATACGGCATACAGAGAACGCTCGTCATAGCCGAGGTACACCTCGGTGCGCTGGGATGCCGGAGCGCCATCGGTGGGCTCGCGCTGGACAAAGTTCTCCATCTTGGACATTTGACGGGCCAGCGCTGTCGCTGGTGTCATCCCGGCGAAATCGCTGAGTTCCGGCGCCTGACTGATCTGAGGGATGGAAATCGTAGGGACAGCGTCTGCCGCGAATGCAGCGGCGGGCGCAACCAAGGCCAGCACGCTCAGGAGCAGACCTGGCATGAATCGGATAAAACGCATCTTAACTCTCCGCCGGATTTGATTATTTTAGTGTCCGGGGGCCGGTTACCCCTCTGGGACTGCGGCGGAACTTAGCATGAAACGGGCGTTCAATCAGTCATTTTTTGTCACGCCGGAGATTGGGGGGCTGAACGAAAAAAAGGGCCGGAGCTTTTGGCTGCGACCCTTTTATTGCGTATTGCGCGGAACTGTAAACTATCAGTTGCCGACTTTATCCCACTGCTTGGCAGGCTCGGGAGTGGCCGACAGCGGGCGGAATGCTTCGCTGTACAGGAAGAAGTCGGTGAGCACAGCGCGCAGATGGATGGAAGCGTTGAGGTTATCAATCACTTCCGAACCAATCTTCTTCTGAGCCAGCACGAATCCGACTGCAGCACTCGCCTTCTTGAGGTCATCGAGGATGACCTGCTCAAAGTCATTCTGCGTGTTAGCCAGGGTCTGGCTGACATTCTTCATGGCCTGCAACATTTTTTCGAGCGTAGGGCGCGGATGCGGACCTATGCCTGACTCATCCTGAGGCGGACGACCCTGCGCAGCATAAGCGAGCAGGAACTCGTAACCGGACTCAACTACTTCAATTTCAGCTTCCAGATTGTTCACGGTAATGTCTTACTCCGGCTTCCACTTGTTGCTGTCGTGGTTTGCTTTCATTTCTGCTTCGGAGATCCAGCCGGTCACCATGGAGCGGGTGTAGAAACGCTTCTCTGGACGCACTGCGAAGTAGATGTGGATAGCGGTGAAGGCGATCAGGCCCAGTGTTGCGGTGCCGTGCAGCAGGAAGAATATCCCCAGCGTGCCTTCATCCGGAACGCTTGGACGATCCCACCATGGAGTATTGATGTGCAGGAACAGCGTTACGCCTGTGGCGATAACAGCCAGAACCAGGAAAGTCATGGCCCAGTGCATACCCTTCTGTTCGAAGGAGTACTTGCCCGGCTTGATGTTTTCATCGAAGGGCTCTTTGAAGTCGCTTGGCCCGAGGATCATGGACTTGAAATCCTGCCAGAACATGGCGCGGATAATGTGGAAGACGCAGACGAAGGTGAGAATGAGGCCGGCAATCCAGTGGATGTTGAGCCAGGAGATGCGGATGCCGACAATCGGGGATATGCCGGTGGCGATCAGAACCAGCACGCTGCCGGCCATGATCCAGTGGAACGCTCTGTCGATCGCGTCGTGACGCTTGATGCGCTTGCCCTCGGCGGACGGCAGTGCCTTCTTCTTGGCGAGAGCGGCCATGAAGATCGCATGTGCGGCCAGCAGAATAAGTGACACGACTGCCACTACCCACAGAAGATCCCAGGACACGCCCAGAATAACTTCCTCGCCCCATACGTCATATCGGTGTCGAATAATTTCCACAATCCTAATCCTCTGTGTTTATCTATTGTTATTTTACAAACCGAAGCCTGCTGCTCAGCTCGATCTGCACGTTGCGCAGTGCGGTCGAAAGAACAACAGGCCCCTGTTTGTCATGCCTGCCTGGTAATGGCGTGTTTACAAGATTTTCCACGTGAAAGTCTTGAGTTTATTGTAATTCGTTGGTGCTGTTTGCCGGGCTGCAGCCAATCCGGTCTGCAGAATCGCCCTTTACAGGCGAGCAAGGTTAATCCACATAGGGTGTTTTATCAAGTTAAAAACCCGGTGCAGATTGCCTTGTAATTCGGGCAGTTGGTGGCGTTTGAGGGGTTGTCGGAGGTGCCGTAATATGGTTAGAAAAGCCCTTCTGCCGCTCCGATTTGCGGGCTTGACTTCTCAGATCGCGATGGTATCGTGTCCGCCTCCCGTTGGATTACAGTCCCGGCTTTCGCATGCCCACAACATTTATGGTGAGCATCAATTACAGCGCGACAAGCATTCCGCCGTGCGGTTTCAGAGGATTGGGGTAACGGGCTGGATAGTTCGCCATTAGCCGCGTCAGATCACATTTTACTTATCAGCAGTAGTCGCCCACGAAGCTTACGGCAACTCGTGACGGCCTTGCTGACTGTGATGGAAGCGTGAAGTAAGCGTGATCGAGGCGGCGAGCACACGAAACTCGAACAGATGAGACCTGACATTTTATGAACAGCAAAGCCCACCTCCCCCTGAAATTCGGCTACCCAGAGAAAAGTGGTCTGTATGACCCGGGTAATGAGAAGGACTCCTGTGGCGTGGGCTTCGTGGCCGACATCAAGGGACGCCCCAGCCATCAGATCATGCTGGATGCCTATCATCTGAATTCGCGCATGGATCACCGCGGTGGCTGCGGTTTCGAAGCCAATACCGGTGACGGTGCCGGTATTCTGATGGCGCTGCCACACACATTCTTTGCACAGGTGGCCAAGCGGGATCTGGGGATTACTTTGCCTGCGGCCGGCAAGTATGCAGTGGGTAATATTTTCCTCCCGCAAATCGCCGCCGAGCGCGCAAAGTGCGTGAGTGCCATCAATGCTTTTATCGCCGAAGAAGGCCAGGTGTTGCTGGGGTGGAGAGACGTGCCGGTTGACCCAGTGGGTGCCGACGTTGGTCCTGCAGCCCGCACCGCGCAGCCGCATATTGCTCAGCTCTTCGTGGGCGCCGCCGAGGGTCTGAGTCGGGAAGATTTCGAGCGTCGTCTCTATGTCATTCGCAAGCGCTTCACGCACAAATTGCGCGGTGATTCCAGCCTGACCGAAGCCAAGATGCTGTATGCCTGCAGTCTGTCCACCAAGGTCATCGTCTACAAGGGCATGCTCACACCGGGTCAGTTGTTCCCCTTTTACAAAGACCTGACCAACACCGATTGCGCGACCCATATGGCGATGGTGCACTCACGCTTCAGTACTAACACTTTTCCTTCGTGGGATCGTGCGCAGCCGAATCGTTTCATGAGCCATAACGGCGAGATCAACACTCTGCGCGGCAACGTCAACCAGATGGTTGCCCGTGAAGGCACGGTGAAGAGCGATTTGTTCGGCAAGAACATGCACGAGCTGTTCCCTGTGATCGACGCTGACTGCTCGGATTCCGGTTCTTTCGACTCGGTGCTGGAGTTCATGTTGTTGTCTGGCCGTTCGCTGCAGGAAGCCGTCATGATGATGATTCCAGAAGCCTGGCAATCTGACATCAACATGCCGGACAGCAAGAAAGATTTTTATGAATATCATTCAGCGCTGATGGAGCCGTGGGATGGTCCTGCGTCCATCGTCTTCTCCGACGGTCATTACATCGGTGCCGTTCTGGACCGGAATGGTTTGCGCCCCAGCCGCTACTACGTTACCCACGACGACAAAGTGATCATGGCCTCGGAAGTGGGCGTGCTGCACGTTGATCCGGAGAACGTCAAGGTCAAAGGCCGTCTGCAGCCAGGCCGCATGTTCCTGCTGGATTTCGAGCAGGGTCGTCTGATTCCGGACGAAGAACTGAAGCTGGACATCGCCAGCCGTCGTCCCTATGGTCAGTGGCTCGCGAATCAAAAAGTGACACTGTCTGACATTTCCAGCGAAACCGCTGAACATTCTCTCGATGCAGAGGATGTGCTGCAGCGCATGCAGGCTTTCGGTTACACCACCGAGACCATGCAGTTCATGCTGCTGCCGATGGTTTCCGAGGGGCGTGATCCGCTTGGCTCCATGGGCAACGACTCTGCACTGGCCTGTCTGTCCGACAAGTCACGCATGATCTACGACTACTTCAAGCAACTGTTCGCGCAGATCACCAATCCGCCGATCGATTCGATCCGCGAAGAAGTGGTGATGTCACTGAAATGTTTCATCGGGCCGGAAGGCAATCTGCTGGAAACCACTGAAGCGCAAGCGCACAGACTGAGTCTGGAGATGCCGATTCTCTCCAACAAGGATCTGAGCAACCTGCGTGACATGAACTTCCGTGGCATGCGCTCCAGAGTCATCGACATCACCTATGACAAGAGTGAGGCGAATGGTTTCCTGAAGGCGCTCGACCGCATCTGTGCGGAGGCCGAGTCAGCCATTGCTGAGGGCTATGCGTTCATCATTCTGTCTGACCGCAAGATCAGCGCGCAGCGTATTCCGCTGAGTGCATTGGTTGCCTGTGGTGCAGTGCACCACCACCTGGTCGGCAAACACCAGCGCAGCCTGATCGGTCTGATCGTCGAGACGGGCGAGGCTCGCGAAGTTCACCACCACTGCCTGCTCACCGGTTATGGTGCGGATGCGATCAACCCCTATCTGGCGTTCGAAGCGCTCTGGCAGGCGCGCAACGACGGGCTGCTCGGCACTGCATTCGACACAGAAGAGAGTCTGGTTTACGCCTACAACAAGGCCGTTTCCAAGGGCATGTTGAAGGTCATGGCGAAGATGGGCATCTCGACGCTGCAGTCCTACAAGGGCGCGCAGATTTTCGAGGCCGTTGGTCTTGCCAGCGAGATCATCAATCGTTGTTTCGTCGGCACCGCGAGCCGAGTGCAGGGCGTCGATTTCGCCACGCTGATCGAAGAGACCGAGCGTCGTCATCGCGTGGGTTATCCCGAGCAGGACATCAATCGTCTGCCGGTGCTCACCAACCCAGGCGATTTCCATTGGCGCAGCGGTGGCGATGGCCACATGTGGGATCCGACCAGTATCGCGAATCTGCAGGTTGCTGCGCGCAATAACAGCACCGAGGCCTATGCAGCTTTTGCGAAGCACACCAATGAGCAGACCACTCGCGCCTGCACATTGCGCGGTCTGTTGAAATTCAAGGCTGGTGTCAATGCACCGGTGTCCATCGACGAAGTCGAACCGGCCAGCGAGATCGTCAAGCGTTTTGCGACTGGCGCGATGAGTCTTGGCTCAATCTCTACCGAGACGCACGAGTCTCTGGCGATTGCCATGAACCGCATGGGCGGCAAATCCAACACCGGTGAAGGCGGCGAAGATCCGATTCGCTTTGTGCCGATGGCCAATGGTGACTCCAAGCGCTCCGCGATCAAGCAGGTGGCGTCTGGCCGTTTCGGCGTGACCATCTGGTACCTGACCAATGCCGACGAACTGCAGATCAAGATTGCCCAGGGCGCGAAGCCCGGCGAGGGTGGCGAGCTGCCCGGTGGCAAGGTCGACGAATACATTGCGAAGATCCGTCACTCCACGCCGGGCGTGGGGCTGATCAGTCCGCCTCCGCACCACGATATCTACTCGATCGAGGACATCGCGCAGCTGATTCACGACCTCAAGAACGCCAACCGCAAGGCGCGCATCAGCGTGAAGCTCGTGTCTGAAATCGGCGTCGGCACTATCGCTGCCGGGGTGACCAAGGCGAAGACCGATCACCTCGTGATCGCGGGCCATGACGGCGGCACCGGTGCTTCACCGCTGACCTCCATCAAGCACGCCGGTCTGCCATGGGAGCTCGGCCTCGCCGAAACCCATCAGACGCTGGTGATGAACAATCTGCGTTCACGTGTCGTGCTGCAGACAGACGGACAGCTCAAGACCGGCCGCGACGTGGCCATCGCTGCGCTGCTGGGCGCCGAGGAATTCGGCTTTGCGACAGCACCACTGGTAACACTGGGCTGCATCATGATGCGCAAGTGCCACCTGAACACCTGCCCGGTCGGCATCGCGACTCAGGACCCGGAGCTGCGCAAGAAGTTCAAAGGCAAGCCCGAACATGTCGTGAACTATCTGTTCATGGTGGCCGAAGAAATGCGTCAGATCATGGCGATGCTGGGCGTGCGTAAAGTCACCGACATGATCGGTCGCGTCGACATGCTGGAAACCGACGCGGCGATCACGCACTGGAAGGCCAAGGGGCTCGACCTGAGCGCCATGCTGGCACCGGCACGGATCATCTACGAAGGCACCCAGGTGTACCAGACCATCGAGCAGGACCACGGTCTCGACAAGGCGCTGGACAACCAGATCATCAAGATGGCCCGCAACGCGCTGGAGACTGGTGAGAAGGTGAACATCGAGCTGCCGGTGATCAACACGAATCGCGTGGTCGGCACCATGCTCTCCAACGAAGTCGCCAAGCGCTTCAAGGAAGAGATGCTTCCCGAGGACACCATCAACATCAAGCTCAAGGGTTCTGCTGGTCAGAGTCTGGGCGCGTGGCTGGCCAAGGGCATCACCATCACCGTGGAAGGCGACGCCAATGACTACGTCGGCAAGGGCCTGTCTGGCGGCAAG
>JBBTKA010000166.1:4236-12766 GCA_038059145.1 Pseudomonadota bacterium | reverse complement strand
GTACTTGTACCAATAATCTGCTGCGGCAGCTTCGACGGCGACGCGGGCTCGCACCGCACGCGGCAGCACCTGCTCACGATAACCGGCATCCTGTGCCTCAAACACGTCGGTACTGGGCATGGAGACCAGACGGGCGCGCACGCCGCTTTCCTGCAGACGGGCAACCGCATCAACGCAGATGCCTACTTCGGAACCCGTAGCGATGATGATGACTTCAGGCACACCGTTGCAGTCCTTCAGCACATAACCACCGCGTGCAATCGCGGCGACCTGCTCGGCACTGCGCGGCTGATGAGGGAGGTTCTGACGCGAGAACACCAGAGAACTCGGGCCGCCGCTGCGCTCGATGGCTGCCTTCCACGACACCGCAGTTTCAACCGCATCGCAGGGGCGCCACACCGACATGTTCGGTGTTATGCGCAGGGTGGCAATCTGCTCTACTGGTTGGTGGGTCGGGCCGTCTTCGCCTTGGCCTATGGAGTCGTGGGTGTACACGAACACGCAGTGCTGCTTCATCAGCGCGGCCATCCGCACCGCGTTGCGGGCGTATTCCATGAAGATCAGGAAGGTGCCGCCAAAGGGAATGAACCCACCATGCAGCGCGATGCCGTTCATGATGGCGCTCATGCCGAACTCACGAACCCCGTAATTGATGTAATTGCCGTCGGCGCTGTCGGTAATCGGCGTAGTCCCGGACCAGACTGTCAGGTTGGAGCCAGCCAGGTCTGCAGAACCGCCGATCATCTCTGGCAGGTGCTGACCGAAGGCGGCGATACAGTTCTGGGAAGCCTTGCGACTGGCGATGACTTCGCCCTTCTCCTGACAGGTACGCACGTAGGCAGCAGCGATCTCGGCGAAATGTCCTGGCAGCTGCCCCTTGAGGCGGCGCACCAGTTCCATGGCCAGCTCGGGATGTTCTTCCTCGTAGCGGACCAGCTTCTCTTTCCAGGCGGACTCGGCAATGAAGCCTTTGTCGCGCGCATCCCAGACCTTGCGGATATCATCAGGCACTTCAAAGGGAGCATGGCTCCAGCCCAGCGCGGTGCGGGCTGCGGCGATTTCGGCGTCGCCCAGCGGCGCGCCGTGCACATTGTGAGAACCTTGCTTGTTCGGAGATCCAAAACCGATGATGGTCTTGCACTTGATCAGCGTGGGGCGAGCCGTATCGGCCTTGGCCGACTTGATGGCAGCGGCGATCTGAGCGGCATCGTGACCGTCCACCGCCAGCACTTGCCAGCCGTAGGCTTCAAAACGCTTGGTGGTGTCGTCGGTAAACCAGCCTTCAACCTCACCATCGATGGAAATGCCGTTGTCATCATAGAAGACGATGAGTTTCCCCAGTGCCAGCGTGCCCGCCAGCGAGCAGACCTCGTGGGACACGCCTTCCATCAGGCAGCCATCGCCCGCAAAGACATAGGTGGAGTGATCGATGACTTCATGGCCGGGACGGTTGAACTGAGCAGCCAGTGTCTTCTCGGCAATCGCCATGCCCACGGCATTCGCAAGCCCTTGACCCAGCGGACCCGTGGTCGTTTCAACACCCGGGGTGTAACCGTATTCAGGGTGGCCAGGCGTCTTGGAGTGTAGCTGGCGGAAGTTGCGGATTTCGTCCATGGATACGTCGTAACCGCTCAGATGGAGCAATGAGTACACCAGCATGGAGCCATGGCCGTTGGACATCACAAAACGGTCGCGATTGACCCAGCCCGGGTGTACCGGGTTGTGATTCAGGAAGTCATTCCAGAGCACTTCGGCGATGTCGGCCATGCCCATGGGCGCGCCGGGGTGTCCGGAGTTGGCTTTCTGGACGGCATCCATAGTGAGGGCGCGGATGGCATTGGCACAGTCTCTGCGCGAGGGAACACGGCTGGACATACGGTACTGGCTCCTGTTTCTGGCTGGCTGATTTGCAAGGCCGCCCATTTTCCCGCACCTCAGATGAATATGCTACCCGACCAATCTTTTATTTTGCCTCGATATTTGGCTGAAGCTTTGGTTGGAGCTTCGAGTGGCGGCGGGAGGCAGGGGCCGGGGAGTATGGCCTGTGCCCGCCTGCGACAATCAGGGTCAGCGCCGAGCGCAGCAAAAAGACCTTGGGCTTTTTGCGGAGAGAGGGCACCGCGGAGCGGCGCAGACCCGTCGCAGGCGGGCACAGGCCATACTTCCGGGATCCACAAAAAGAACCTCAACACCTATATCAAATATTTTTGATATAGATTAAATGCCCTGCTATAGTCGCCGCCTGTTTTCACACTATGTCGGAATAAATGAGTTTGACGGTCGCGGCAATCAAGAGAGACGACAACACTGCACTCGATGAGGCAGAGGCGCTCACGCACCTTTGCAAAGCGCTCGCGGACTCACTGCGCCTGGAAATCTTGCGCCTCCTGCGAACCAGCTCGTTTGGCGTGCTGGAGATCTGTCGCATCCTCGACATTCGCCAGTCAGCCCTCAGCCACCACCTGAAGATACTCGCCAATGCCGGGCTCGCGACCACACGCCGCGAGGGCAACACCATTTTTTATCGCCGCCCGTTGCTGCACAGCGACGACCCGCTGCACGCGTTGAAAAAGAGCGCGTTCGAGGCAATTGACAGAATTCCACTCGAAGAGGAGCAGATTGCTCGACTGGATCTCGTGCAACAGGAACGCTCCGAACAATCGCTGCAATTCTTCACCCGTCATGCCGACAAATTCCGCGAAAAGCAGGGGCTCGTCGCCGAACATGCCCAGTACATGAGCAGCCTGCTTGACTTGCTGCGCGACCTCGAACTCAACGACCAGCTGACGGTCATGGAGGTAGGCCCGGGCACTGGCGAACTGCTCGTGCGCCTGGCGCAACAGTTCCGGGAGGTCATCGCCCTCGACAATGCGCTGGAGATGTTGAACCTCGCCAGAGCCACGGTGACCGGTGAGCAACTGCACAATGTCACCTTCATTCACGGCGATACTCATACCGCGCTGGCCCGCAATGTCCGCTGTGACCTGATTCTCTATGACATGGTTCTGCACCACTTGCCGGCACCGCAAGAGGCATTTGCCCATGCGGCGACGTTGCTGCAGGAGGGCGGGCTTCTGCTGATCGTCGAGCTATGTCATCACGATCAGGACTGGGCGCGGGAATCCTGCGGCGACCTGTGGCTGGGCTTCGATCATGACGAGATGAATGACTGGGCCGCGCAAGCACACCTGCAGCCCGGGCAGAGTGTTTATCTGGGATTGCGTAACGGCTTCCAGATCCAGATGTGCGTCTTCCACAAACCAATCAATCAACCAAACCGAAAATCAACCAACTGATCTGAGAAAGGAACAAATTATGGCCTCTTCACTTTTCACCTCTGAATCCGTCTCTGAAGGACATCCCGACAAGATTGCGGACCAGATCTCCGACGCAGTGCTGGACGCTATCCTGACTCAGGACCCGAAGGCGCGTGTGGCGTGCGAAACCCTGATCAAAACCGGCATGGTAGTGGTTGCAGGCGAAGTGACTACCACTGCCTATGCGGATATCGAAGCAATTGCCCGCAAGGTGGTCTGTGACATCGGCTACGACCATTCCGACAAGGGCTTCGACGGCAACTCGTGCGCGGTGCTAAACGCCATCGGCAAGCAGTCTCCCGACATTTCCATGGGCGTGGACGACACCCCGGATCACGAACAAGGTGCAGGCGACCAAGGTCTGATGTTCGGTTATGCCAGCAATGAAACCAGCGTGCTGATGCCAGCCCCAATCACCTATTCTCACCGCCTCGTGCAGCGTCAGGCCGAAGTGCGCAAGAACGGCACACTGCCTTGGCTGCGCCCGGACGCCAAGAGCCAGATCACATTCCGCTACGAGAACGGCAAGCCCGTCGCGGTGGACGCCGTGGTGCTGTCGACTCAGCACAGCCCGGACATCGAGCTGAAGCCTCTGCAGGAAGCCGTGATGGAAGAGATCATCAAGCACGTGCTGCCCGCCGAATGGCTGGACAAGAACACCAAGTACTTCATCAACCCGACCGGGCGTTTCGTCATCGGTGGCCCCTTCGGTGACTGTGGTCTGACCGGCCGCAAGATTATCGTGGACAGCTACGGCGGCATGGCACGTCATGGCGGCGGTGCGTTCTCCGGCAAGGATCCATCGAAAGTGGATCGCTCTGCGGCGTATGTAGCGCGTTATGTGGCGAAGAACATCGTAGCGGCAGGCATAGCCGAGCGTTGCGAGATTCAGATCTCCTACGCCATCGGCGTGGCGGAACCGACCTCCATCAGCGTGGAAACTTTCGGCACCGGCAAGATCTCCGAAGAGCGTATCGTGCAGCTGGTGCGCGAGTTCTTCGAACTGCGTCCGAAGGGTCTGATCCGCATGCTGGATCTGATTCGTCCGATCTATCTGCCCACGGCAGCTTACGGTCACTTCGGTCGCGAAGAGCCGAACTTCACCTGGGAGAAGACAGACAAGGCCGAGGCACTGCGCGACGCGGCGGGCCTGAACTAACAGACCTGTCAGGCACGAGGCATCAGCCTCACCAAACCGACACTTTTGATTTATCTACATTGGAAACAGGATTCAAGAATGAGCAAACACGATTACAAAGTTGCCGACATCGGTCTGGCAGAATTCGGTCGCAAGGAAGTAATTCTTGCCGAATCGGAAATGCCTGCGCTGATGACTCTGCGCGCGCGTTACTCCGCGAGCAAGCCACTGGCCGGCGCGAAGATCATCGGCTGCATCCACATGACTATTCAAACGGCAGTGCTGATCGAAACCTTGGTTGAGCTTGGCGCGGAAGTGCGCTGGTCTTCCTGCAATATTTTCTCCACACAAGACCACGCGGCAGCGTACATCGCTTCCAAAGGTATTGCCGTTTACGCCTGGAAAGGGCAGACGCTGGAAGAGGGTGACTGGTGCATCGAGCAGACCATTCTCAAGGATGGCAAGCCATGGGATTGCAACATGATCCTCGACGATGGCGGCGATCTCACCGGCATGATCCACAACAAATATCCGCAGATGCTCGACAAGATCAATGGCATCACGGAAGAGACGACTACGGGCGTGCATCGCCTGATCGAGATGATGGAAGCGGGCACCCTGAAGGTACCAGCGATCAACGTCAATGACTCTGTCACCAAATCCAAGAACGACAACAAGTACGGTTGCCGTCACAGCCTCAATGATGGCATCAAGCGCGGCACTGACATGCTGCTGTCTGGTCGTCACGCACTTGTCGTCGGATATGGCGATGTGGGCAAGGGCTCGGCACAGAGTCTGCGTCAGGAAGGCATGATCGTGAAGATCTCCGAGATCGATCCGATCTGTGCGATGCAGGCGTGTATGGACGGTTATGAAGTCGTATCCCCATACCTCAATGGCAACAACACCGGCCGCATCGAAGACATCGACCGTGCACTGCTGGGTAAGCTCGACCTGATCGTAACGACCACCGGCAACATTGATGTCTGCGACAAGAACATGTTGCAGACCGTGAAGTCCGGCGCTGTGATCTGCAACATCGGTCACTTCGACAACGAGATCGACACGGCGTTCATGCGCAAGAACTGGACCTGGGAAGAGATCAAGCCGCAGGTCCACAAGGTGTACCGCGCGGATCCGCAGAAAGACAAGACCAATTACCTGCTGCTGCTGTCCGAAGGCCGCCTGATCAACCTCGGCAATGCGACTGGACACCCGTCACGCATCATGGATGGCTCGTTCGCCAACCAAGTGATTGCGCAGATGTATCTGTACGAGAGAAAGTTCGCGGCACTGTCACCGGATTTCAAGAAGAGCAGCATCACGGTGGAAGTATTGCCCAAGCATCTGGACGAGCAGGTAGCAGCACTGATGGTCGGCGGATTCGGCGGCGTGCTGACGAAGTTGACGCCTGCGCAGGCGAAGTATATCAACGTCAATGTGGAAGGGCCGTTCAAGGCAGATACTTACAAGTATTGAGTTGAGTAGAGAATAGATCGCGGGCGAGGCCCGCTCCCACAGGTTCAACTTTTGTGGGAGCGGGCCTCGCCCGCGATAAATTATCAGCACCTCACAATTGCGAACCCTGAAAGAGAATACCCAGATGAATAAACAACTGCGAGGCGCAAACACCCAGGCCCGCTTCAGCTTCGAGTTCTTTCCTCCCAAAACAGAAGTGGGCGAAGAGAAACTCAAGGAAGTCCACCGCCAGCTCGCGCTGCTGAAGCCCGATTTCTTTTCGGTCACTTACGGCGCAGGCGGTTCCACACGGGACGGCACACGCCAGGCCGTGACCAATATTCACAATGCCGGATCCAATGTCGCTCCGCACCTGTCTTTCGGTGGCTCAAGCGAAGAAGAGATTCTGGCCCTGTTGCAGTATTACAAAGATCTTGGAATTACGCGTCTTGTCGCCCTGCGCGGCGATGTGCCTTCCGGCACTGGCGCGACCAGCAGCTACTACTACGCGAACGAACTTGTCGAACTGGTGCGCCGCAAAACTGGCCACCACTTCCACATCGAGGTGGCCTGCTACCCGGAGATTCATCCGAAGTCCGAGAGCTATGAGAGCGATCTCTTCTACTTCAAGAAGAAAGTCGATGCGGGCGCTGACAGTGCCATCACGCAATATTTTTACAACGCTGATGCGTACTTCTATTACGTCGAGCGCTGCAGAGCACTCGGTATCGAGATCCCGATAGTGCCAGGCATCATGCCCATTACCAACTACGCCAACCTCGCCCGCTTCAGCGGCAATTGTGGCGCAGAGATTCCGCGCTGGGTCAGACAGCGCCTGCAAGGCTATGGAGACGATGCTGACAGCATTCGTCAATTCGGCGACGAGGTAGTGACGCGTCTCTGCGAGACCCTGCTGGACGGCGGTGCACCCGGGCTGCATTTCTATACGATGAACCAATACAGCTCAGTCAGCACTCTTTGGAACAATCTCGGACTGAGCGAGCGCTGAGATGCGAGTGTCCCGTATTCACACTCCGCAGGCTTTGATCACCGGGTCGACCTTGGTGCTGGCCGATGACGCGGCCCATTACGTCGGCAAGGTGTTGCGTCTGCGGCCAGGTGAAATGCTGGCTCTGTTCAACGGCAGCGATGGTGAGCACCTCGCCGAGGTTGTAAGTGTCGACAAGAAAAGTGTCACAGTACGACTCGACAGCCGGGTACCGAATGCAGCCGACCCCGTGTTGCCAATTCATCTGGGCCTGGGAATCTCCCGAGGAGAGCGCATGGATTACGCGATCCAGAAAGCCACTGAAGCGGGAGTCAGCAGCATCATCCCGCTGCTGACTGAACGCTGCGAGGTCAAGCTCAAAGGAGAGCGGGTCGACAACCGCCTGAGCCACTGGAACAAGATCGCCGTCGCTGCCTGCGAACAATCCGGGCGCTGTACGGTGCCTGTCATAGAATCACCATTGCTCCTGCAGGACTGGTTGACTCGCGAGCGTGCCGGCGCCAGTTTCGTTCTCGATCATCGGGGCGCACAGGGATATCCCACGTCGTGCCCGCCGGAAGCGGTCACGTTGTTGATCGGCCCGGAAGGCGGGCTGGCCGATGGAGAAGTGGAAATGGCCAACACCAAAGGCTTCACGGCGGTTAGGCTCGGCCCCCGCGTACTGCGCACCGAGACGGCGCCAGTGATTGCAATCTCGCTCGCCCAATTCCTCTGGGGCGACTATCGTTCCTGAAGCCCTCTACTGACAATCACAAAATCGTAGGCAAAAAAAAGCGCCCCGAAGGGCGCTTACGTCAAAAGACGTGAGAGAGAGTTAGTAAAATACCTTCCTGCAAGTCCTGCGTTTACTGCGTTTACTTCGTGAACTCTGGATACGCTTCCAGACCACACTCGGAAATGTCGACACCCTCAGCTTCCTCTTCTTCGGATACTCGCAGCCCCATCACGGCCTTGATGATCATCCAGACGACGAAGCTGGTAACTGCGACCCAGATGATGATCGTCAGTGCACCGATGATTTGACCAGACAAGCTCACACCGTCGTTAGTGATCGGTACCAGCAACAGACCCAGCAGACCACAGGCGCCATGCACAGAGATCGCGCCGACCGGATCGTCAATATTGAGTTTGTCCAAGAAGATGATAGTGAAGACGACCAGCACGCCAGCTACGGCACCGAAGAGTGTCGCCTGCAGCGCTGTCGGAGTAGAAGGCTCAGCGGTAATCGCTACTAGTCCGGCCAGTGCTCCGTTCAGAATCATGGTCAGGTCAGCCTTGCCGAAAAGGGCCTTCGCAACCAGCATCGCTGCAACCAGGCCGCCTGCGGCCGCCGCATTGGTGTTCACAAACACCATGGCTACCGCGTTTGCACTTGTCACGTCAGCCAGTTTCAGAACTGAACCGCCGTTAAAGCCCAGCCAGCCCATCCACAGAATAAGCGTGCCGAGTGTTGCCATTGGCAGGTTCGCACCAGGGAATGCCCTGACGCTACCATCTGCGCCATACTTGCCCTTGCGTGGACCAAGCAGAAGCACGCCGACCACTGCGGCAGTTGCGCCAGCCAGGTGAACGATGCCGGAGCCTGCGAAGTCAGAGAAACCAAGGTCG
>JBBTKA010000166.1:0-4226 GCA_038059145.1 Pseudomonadota bacterium | reverse complement strand
TCGCCCAGCGTGTACATGCCGAATACTGCATTACCACCCCAGGTCCAGGAACCTTCCATCGGATAGATGACGCCAGTCATCACAACTGCAAACACCAGGAAGGCCCACAGCTTCATACGTTCGGCAACAGCACCAGAAACGATAGACATGCAGGTTGCGGCAAACACTACCTGATAGAAGAAGTCCGACGCATCTGAATAGACAGCACCGCCTTCAAAGCCCTCCTCGGCCTTTGCGACAAGAACATCTGTCAACAACGTTTCACCACCAGCGATGCCGGACAGGAAAATGCTGCCTCCATACATCAATGCGTAACCACAGCTCATGTACATGATGCAGGAGACCGCATACAGAGAAATGTTCTTGGTTAGGATTTCTGTCGTGTTTTTGGCTCGTACCAAGCCCGACTCCAGCATCGCGAAGCCTGCGGCCATCCACATAACAAAGGCACCACAAACAAGATATTAGAATCTGACTAGTGCGTACTGCAGTTGAAAAATTTGTTCTTCCACCTTACTGCCTCAAAATCAGGTCCCAGTGCGACCTGATTGAATTGAAAAGTCGCTTAGAGCTGATCATTTCGATCAGTGTTCTTAAACAGCCTCTTCGCCCGTTTCTCCGGTACGAATCCGGATGACTTGCAGCAGATCTGTCACGAAGATTTTCCCGTCGCCAATCTTTCCAGTATTGGCTGCTTTGGTAATTGCTTCCAGCGTCTGATCAAGCAGATCGTCACCAATCGCGACTTCAATTTTTACTTTCGGTAAAAAGTCCACGACATACTCCGCTCCTCGGTAGAGCTCGGTGTGTCCCCGTTGTCTGCCAAAACCTTTAACTTCGGTTACGGTAATCCCCTGCACGCCAATTTCTGATAGCGCCTCGCGGGCATCGTCCAATTTGAAAGGCTTGATTATTGCCGTCACTAACTTCATAAATTTGCTCCTTACCTATAAATATCCGCTCCGCCGATTCGGTGCAGATACACCTGCGTTCACTAATGCACGGCCCGTGCCATATTGGAAAAACGCTTCATAAACATGAAGATATGTGCAAATTCGCACATCCGCGTGACGAGAGGGTAAGTGCAGCAGGATTATTCGCACCATAAAGAGGCATTCCAGAAATGTCCGCACCAAAGACTGGCATTACCACATTGCAGTAGTGACAGAGATTGCTTGGACCGAAAACGCAAAAGGCCTGTCAGTGGTTAACTGACAGGCCTTCTTTATCTAAACCGCTCTGAATGCAGCTGCACTCAGAATCAGTATTTACAGGCTCTTGGTGATCGCGAAGGAGATTGTGCTGGCGCAATCTGTAGACGCGAAGCAATTGGTCTCACTGATGTCCGTATCAGTCCAGATCAGCTGCAGATTCACGCCGCCGTAGGGCTTGGACAGAGACACTTTGTACTCGGAGTAGCTGTCTTCCGTGCCAAACACGTCCTGATCGAAGTCGCTCAAACCGTAGTGCAGGCCCAGAGAGACGTCATTACCCAGTGCAAAACCGTAGTCGAGGGTGTAATACATCGCAGGACCCACACCGGCGAAGAAATCGTCAGAGTAGTTAACAGTGCCGATCAAGCTCCCGTAGATCAGTTTGCCGTACAGTTCAAGGAAGTCATCGCTGCTGGCGCCCGGGTAATCGTAGTACAGGAAACCCACGTCGTAGCCCACTTCTTCGGTCAGGTCTCCTGTGAAGCCACCGAAATAATCGATCTCGATGCTGTCGTCAAAAGTGATGCTTGACGCCCAGGTGCCCAGGTAAAAGCCTGACTCACCAGCCCAGTTGAATCCGCCTTGAATAGCAGGGCCGCCGCTGGTCTGAGAGACGCCACGGTAGATGTAATCTGTCGTCAGCGTGACGTTGCCAGTAATCGGGCCTTCCTGCGCTTGCGCCGCGAAAGTTGCAGACATCAATCCGGCGGCCAACAATGCTGTGGTAAGTTTTTTCATTTCAAGTAGCTCCTTGACGTTTTAGTAAAGTTTCAATTCTGTGCATGACGCACCATTAAAGAGATGCGTTATAGATCTGTGGACACACTCTCAAATGCTCGACTTGATAGTAAGCACGATGCGTGCCCATTTTTGAACTGAGACCAAAAAACGGCTGCAAGCCTTTATTTGCAAGCCCCTGCGCGAGAGCGATCGATGTTCGGCAAGCCCTTGAGCCCGGTCGCCCGTACCTCCACGGGCTCCTTTTGCACTCTTTTGAGTCACTTTGGCGCGCTGATGAACATCCGCATGCGCAGCGCGCGACCATCGCACGCACCGCTTCTGAGCAACCTTGCAGATTTATTGGGTCATTCCTGACACTCGTGCACTGCGCTACAATCGGCTCAACCACGGCACTGGCCGCTACCACCCTTTTGCAACGGAACGACTCCCATGATTGACAAACAATTCTTCGAAGAGCTCAGCCAGCAGATCAGCAAGCTTCTGCCACAAGCCGGAGCAGTGGGTGAGGATGTCCGCAAAGCGGTCAATTCTGCGCTGCAGAAGGGGTTCGAGCGCCTCGACCTGCTGACTCGCGAAGAATTCGACGGCCAGCGCCGCGCCTTAGCGCGGGCTGAGGAACGCATCGCGTATCTGGAGAAAGAGATGTCGAGGCTTGAGCAGATGATCAATGACCTGGATGATTCCGCTAATGCAACCGGGGATCAGTGAGCCTGACTCATGGATCCCCGGCCCCTTGATTGCCCTATTGTTCGGCAATCCCCTTCATCGTCGCCAACGCTCGTTCGAAAGTAGCGCGGCGACGTGCCACGTCTGCATCTTTTGCGGCCTGGTCAGGTTGATTGGACACGTCCAGCATCAACGTGTATAGCAGCTTGGAGTTGTTGGCATCCACCGGGCGTGCTTCCATGAAGCCGTGGTAGAGGTTGTAGAACTGTCCATCAACGGAAGGTTGCGTGTAGCCGTAGGAGAGTTCGGTGAGACCCACCAGCACTTCGGTGACACGACCATTGGCAAGCACCCTTACCGTGCCAATGCCGCCATCGCCGGAGGTAATCACGCAGTCGAGGTTCAGCCATTCGCTGATATCGCAGTATTCCCCTACCTTTGCCCAAACGTCGGCAGCCGGACGGGCCACGTCGATTTCCATTTCGATGGTGACATATTCAGGTTGTGCCATGGCTGAGGTGGAGAGCCACAGAGCGGGAGCGGCGATCAGAGCAAGCAGGGTGCGTTTCATGATGGGTTCCTTGGTCTTGTTATTGGGAGCGCGTCCGGTTAACGGCAAGCAGTAGAGTAGCCGGGATGGCGTTCTGCAAGCAACTGACCTTAACTTTCAAGACTGGCCCCCTGAGTGAAATACCTCTCCATCCGCCGATAGGCAATGGCCTCTGTCAGGTCGCGCTCGTGAATCGCGGAGCGCTGCTCAAGATCGGCAATGGTGCGGGCGATTTTCAGAATTCGATGGCAGCCGCGCGCGGACAGGCGCAGTTTGTCGACGGCCAGCGCCAGGAGCCGCTCGCTGGCGACGTCCAGTTCGCAAAACGCCTCGATGTCCGGGTTGCCCAGATCGCTGTTGAGTTTGCCGCAGCGCTCTTTCTGCAAAACGCGGCATTGCAGGACTCGCCTGCGCACGTTGTCGCTCTCGGAAATGCCAGCCTTGCTGATATCGCCTCTGACCGTCACGGCGCGCAAGTCATGATGCGCGATCCTCGGGACCTCGACGATCAGGTCGATGCGGTCGAGCAGCGGGCCAGAGATTTTCTCCAGATAGCGCTGCACCTTCTCTGGCGTACAGCGGCAACGGCCCTGCGGGTCGCCGAAGTAGCCGCAGTGGCAGAGACGCGTTGCCTTTTTGCCATATGTGCGAATTATCCGTAACTGCTTGATTCCCAAGGCATGGGACTTTCACCCTACTACTGTAGGGGAGCATATAAAGAGAAGGAGGTTAGAACTGGGGCTGTATCAGAAGGATGTGGCGAAACTGTTTGGCATTACCCTATTCACCATTATCAACTGGGAGAAGGGCCGTACGAAGCCTACGGTGAAGTACATTCCCTCCCTTTTGCAGTTCCTCGGCTATGACCCTACTCCTCCAGTACATGCCACTTCTGTACCTGATCGTCTCAAGGCGAAGCGAAGAGAACTGGGGCTAGGTCAACGGGAGGTTGCTCAGATACTTGGGGTTGATGCCAGTACAGTGATGCGATGGGAGGGTGGTCGCAGGATACAAGAGTTGGAGCATAGAAAGGTGGTTGAGGGGTTTTTGGAAGG
>JBBTKA010000165.1:0-7102 GCA_038059145.1 Pseudomonadota bacterium | reverse complement strand
AAATGGCGGCCTTAGTGGCCTAAACCGTTATGCACTTCGGAGTTGAATCCGCGTGATTGGAAAGAGCGCGTTCAACACCTGCTTCTCGCGGGTGTCATCGCCCTTCCAGCCCGCAGGCGCATTCTCGCGCATCGCTTGGTCGATCCGGAGTGCAAGCGTTGCCCGCTCTTCTATTTCCAATGGATTCTCCTCGCGCACCATGCGTGGCTCCAGCGCGAAAATTCCGATCAGATTATTGAAGAGCACTGTGGCTTCATGATTGCCGTGCAGACTGACAGGCACCCCGGCGACGGCATCCTTCTTTGCCATTTGATTGACCAACTCCTCAGCCTTCTTGAGGAATGCCTCATACGAGGCAGCATCCGTCCGGCTCTGCTTGATGAGGTCATCCAGCAGCTTCGACATCTGCGCGTAGAAACGTGGGTCCGTGAGCTGATCACGGATGATGGTCTTGCGGATGTTGTTGATGATGCCTTCGGCAATTGCGTTCTTCGAGAGCCTGCCCTTCTCATTCAGCTTGCGGGCAATGGCGTCGTGGATGCCTGTCTCAATGATCAACTCCGTGAGCGACAACGAATTGAGATTGCCAACGTCCTTGGCAGGATCGGCCTGCACATAGGTGTTGAGCAGGCGGCGCATGTCAGCTTCGAAGGGCTTGATGTCCAGCTCTTCGCCCGAATGCTTCTTGATGGCGGCGCGGGTGTCTCCGTAGAACTCGACTTCCTTTTGCAGTGCCGCTGCTTCAGCGTCAGAGTAACCAGCTTCGGTGAGATCCTGCGCGATATCGGCAAAGGCGCGCACGAAGGTGGCCACAGACTTGTAAAAAGTGATGCGCAAAGGTTCGCTGTCCGTCAACGCATTGGGATTTTCCACCTCTCCGCAAAAATGAAGGAGGAACTGCTCCATCTCACGCGGCAGCGGAACTGGCTCGCAAAGATAGCGCAGTGCCTCGCGAGCAGCATCGAGTTGCTTCTTGCCCTCCTTCAGCCAGTCCTTGATCTCGACATTGTTGCTGCCACCATTGCCTTGATCTACATCTAGTTCGTCGGAGCTGTAGACCGCGATGGCCTCCTGCACGTCCTTGAACAGCTTCTTGAAATCGACGATATGCCCATAATCTTTGTCTTCACCGTCCAGACGGTTTGTACGACAAATGGCCTGAAAGAGGTTGTGATCATGCAGCTCGTTATCGAGGTAGATGTAGGTGCAACTCGGAGCATCGAAACCCGTGAGGAGTTTGCTCACCACAATCAGCAGTTTGAGATTGGCAGGCTCTTCGATGAATCGACGTTTAGCTTCATCCTCGTAGGCCTTGGTGCTCTGGTCTTTCTTGAGCACGTACTTGGTGTAGGTATCAAATTTGTAGCGCTCGTCGCTGTTGGCTGGCTCGCGCGAGATGGCGTTGTGATTCGGCTCGAACGAGGTGATCACGCCGCAGAATTCGCCAAAGGGTTTGTTCTGGAAGATGCGGAAATAATGGCAGGCGTCATAGATGCTCGCGGCCACCAGAATCGCGGTACCTCTGTCGTCGTTCAGGCGCGGCTTGGTATCGAAGTCGTGAATGATGCTGGCGGCGATGCGTGCCTTGCGCTCTTCCGCGCTCATCAGTTCTTCCATGGTCGCCCAGCGCTTGCGGATGATGGCCTTCTGAAAATTGTTCAGTGTCTTGGTCTTGCGCGCGAAATAATCTTCGATGTCTTTCGGCGAAGTCAGACGCTGCGGCACGTCGCGCGCTTCGTATTTCAAATCGAGCACGACCTTGTCCGCTACCGCTTCGTGGAATTTGTAGGTGTGGATGTAGGTGCCGAAAATATCCTGCGTGCGCAACTTCGCAGCGTCCTTCTTCAGCAAAGGCGTGCCGGTGAAGCCGATGAAAATCGCGTTCTGCAGCCAGCGTTTCATCTGCTTGTTCATGTCGCCGCCCTGGGTGCGGTGACATTCATCCACAAACACATAAAAGCGACCATGCACATGCGGCGGCTCACCCTTGAGGTCTGCGGAATCAAATTTGTGGATGAGCGCGCACAACAGTCGAGGTGCAGTCGCACCCAGCTTGGCGACAAACTCTGCGCGGTTCTGAATGCGCGGCGATGGAGAGTTGTCTCCGATCACACCGGCGTTTTTCATCACACCCTCGATCTGCTTATCCAGCTCATCGCGGTCAGTGACGACAAGGATGCGGGCTTCTGAATCGTGTTCCAGCAGCCATTTCGCGATCAGCACCATCAGGATACTTTTGCCGCTGCCCTGCGTATGCCAAATCACGCCCCCTTCGCGTTTGCGAACACGCTCCTGTGCAGCCTTCACGCCTGCAAACTGATGCTGACGCGGCACCTTCTTGATGCCGTTGTCGAATATGATGAAGTTGCGGATCAGGTCCAGCAGACGGGATTTTTCGCACATCTCGGCCAAGGGTCGGTCGAGCAATGCCCCGGTGGTAAGTGCAACGGCGTGTGTCGCCTTCCACTCCACGAAGAATTCTTCCCGGGTGGTCACCGTGCCGTAGCGCAGTCCCTGCGAATCGCTGCCCGCGAACACCAGCTGCACCGAGGCAAAGAAACTCTTGTTGAAGATCTCTTCCTGATTGGTAATGAGCTGGCGCACGCCATCGCCGATCTCCACCGAACTGCGCTTGAGCTCGATCACGCCGACGGCGATGCCATTGAGGTAGATCACGAGGTCGGGCCGCCGCTCGTAACCGCCGCGCAATGTCACTTCCTCAGCAATGGCGAAGTGATTGTTCTCCGGGTGCTCCCAATCCACCAGATGCACCTGATCGTTCGGCTTGCCAGCCGCGATCTGCACCGACACGCCATAACGCAGCAGTTGATAGGTTCGCAGGTTGGCCTGATAGAGAGTGATACCGGTGGCATCGGCTGCCGCCATCAGCTTCTGCAGAGCAGCAGAGATGTGCGCGTCGGAATAACCACGCGCTTTCAGGTTGGCCTGCAGCAGCTCCGATTCGATGCAACGGTTATTGTCACGCTTGTGCCACTCACCGAGATAGTCGTAACCCAGGCAGTCGGGCCGCGCCTTGTCCGTGAACAGCGCGATGACGCGGTTCTGCGTCTTGCGTTCGGAGCGGGGTTGTTCAGGCATGAGTAGTGTCCTTCCTGTTCATGGGAGAACCTCCCAGCGTCCGGCCTTGGTCGAGCCTATGCGGCTGATGATTCCGTCCGACTTGAGTTGTTGGATCAGGCGCTCAGTCGTTCGCTTGGATCGGCCGAGCTGCGCGGCCAATTCGCGGATCGTGATGTCCGGCTTTTTACTGATCAACTTCACGATTTCTTCCGCCATTTCTTCCGCCATTTCTTCCGCCATTTCTTCCGCCATTTCTACCGACACTCTCCTTGCAGGGCCAGGCGGCATCAGCGCCTTCAAGTAGGACGATGAGAACGGAAACTCCATCCAGAGATCGCCCGGCTCATAGCTGATGATCGGTGCAGGGACGTTGGCGGCTTCACAGGCAGCGACAATACGCTGAATGCCACGCCCCCACGCTTCGATCTCTCCGGCTCGGAAAAAGACACTGGCGATATTAGGGTTGAACGGTTTGGAGGGATGCGCGGAGAGCAGCTTGTCCGCAGTCCAGCTCGCAGGCAGCTCCGCAGGGTTCCAGATCTGCAAGCGGTCGTCGTAAACGCGGATCTGGATCGGCGCGCCAACCGAGTAATCCCGATGGATGATTGCGTTGAGCAGCGCCTCCCGCAATGCATCCTCTGGCACAGGCAAGGTTTCCAAGCGATAGAGGCCTTGATAGCTGATTACCGCCTTCAGGTATTTGGTCACCAACAGCTCTATTGTCTTTTGTGACTGAGAAAACAGATCGCCATGTACTTCATCGTGGTAAAGCACGTCAGCCTCATTGCGGAAGTAACCGATCTTGATGAAAGCCCCGGTGACAAGACGTTCAGGCTCGGGATGAAACAAGAGCACGGCAGCCCGTTTAAGGTACGTGTCATCCATCAGGTTGAGCTTTTCCAACAAGCCCGCAACGGACTCGCGCAGCACACTTGCATCGGCGCGCTGGCTCTGCCGGGCCAGCGTCCGAAAGGTCGTAATGGCTGCCTTCGACAAGTCGCGTACCTTTGCCTGTGGCACGGGTACGGCGTCCCACGTCTTGCCTTGTTTGCGCAGCAGAAACTTGTCCAGCGCCGCGCCTTTCAGCTCCTGCTTGGTGCTGCCGCTACGCAGGTGATACTCGCCCTTGTAGCTGACCGGATACGGATAGGCCTCGACGACAATCTCCAGATACTCCTTGCCGCCCTCCTCCCGCAGGTTCACCTCCACGATGATGCCGAGGATGTCGCGCACCCGATTCGGAATCTCTTCCAGCAGCCGCTCTGCATCGGGCACGCCCACGACCACGCCCTGGTCATTGCGGCCGATGTGCAGCACGCCACCCTCGGCATTGGCGAAACCACAGATCCATTTCAGGAACTCGTCCCGCCAGGTCTCCTTCCACTCGATCTGCTGGGTTTCTTTCATACGAGGCGCGTCCTGCCGGTGAGGAGTTCCTGCATCATGGCTTGCTTGAGGGCGCGGGTTTTCCCTCGGCGTTGTTCCATGGCCAACAGTTCCGCGTCCATGTCAGTAAAAACCTTAGCGATCGCGGTTTGTTCTGCGAAGTGAGGGATTCGTATCGGCGCTTCAAGAAGCGCGGCGTTCTCGAAATTGACCTGACTCTCTGCCATCCCGGTTGTGCGTTGGTCCAAGTAAACTTGCGCATCACGGGCAGAAACCGCGGCGGCCAGCATGAGCGAGACAACCCTGTCGAACCGAGGCCGCAACCCAATCATTTTGCCAGAGACAATTATTCTTGGTGGCACATAATCTACCCAGGCCGCGACACCTACTCGGTGACGAGGCCCCGCCTTGGTGACGATTACATCTCCTTTCTTGAGTTCTAAGTGTGGTTTGTTCCAAAAGACTCGCGGCAATGTCTTGTGCTTCGTCCAATCCCAACCTTCTTCTTTGGTTGCGGCGGTCGTTTTGAGCACACCCCATTCGTCGTCGTGAATGTTCCGTTCTTCACAGGTCGGACTTGGGCCACAGAAGAAGTCTGAAATAACGTCTTGGACGTGCGTGTTCTCCCACTCTCCATAGAAACCTGGGAGTCGGGTTTGGCCGGTGAGGAGTTGCTGCACAGCGGCCTGTTTGAGGTCGCGCTTCTTGGCGATGAGGCGGTCCAGCCCGCCCAGCAGTCCATCCACATCTCTCAATGCCGTCGCGATAGCGAGTTGTTCGGGTAAGGGTGGAAGTTTGATAGGGATTCCGGCCACGTTGTTTCGATTTAACGTCGGCACAGAGGTTGCCGCATCAAATCGCTCTAGCTTGAACTGACCAAGGAACAAAGCTACAAACCGAGGATGGTTTCCTTTGAAATCCTTTACCCAAAGCGTCGTATCGTGTGGCCAACAAGGCTCTTCGACGTAGAAAACTTTGCCGAGCATTCCTTTGCGCCCGGTGATAACTGCGGGCGGCTGCAAACGTGCCTCGTTGTGGAAATAAGATAGACCAGATGAGGAATACACAGGGATATCTCCGAGCTTTCGAGTGGCCTCAGTAAGGTCGAAACCTCTCTGAAGTAGACAAAGATCAGAGATGTCGCAGTCACGCCACTCTTCTGGAGTGATGCCTACCTCGGTCTGTTTATAGCCGGGTTTCACTCCCATTTCGCCCCCATATTCTTGAGGTGTTCGTCCACCCGCGCAGCGAGCGCCGCCACTTCATCCATCAGCTTCGGCAGCGGCGTGGCATAGCGTTCAGCAAGCTGCCGAATACGCCCAGTGAGCGTTTGCGAGACCCGATCCAGCTCGCCCTGCACAGCGGTAGCAAGAGTAGCCAGCCATTTGTCGTCCACCACCAAGGTCTTGATGTCGTCCTCTGTAAGTGTGGGGTATTTGGCACCGATCTTGGTTTCGAGATCATCCTGCGCGGCTTTGAGTCGGGCCTTGGCATCGGCCTGCTGGTCGAGCAACGCGGCGTATTCTTCGAGCGCCTGACGTTCTTCGGCGTAGTCCGCGTCACGGCCGATTTCCCTGAGTCGCGCCTTCAGAGCTTTGGTGGTGATCTTCTGCTTGTCGCCTTCGCCCTCGATGACTTCGACCAGCAGCCCATCCTCACCGCTCTGCTCTTCGCGCTTCTCATCAAGCTGCTGTTCGATGCTGGCCAGTTCGGCCTCGCAGGTGGCGATGGCATCGCGCTCAACGCTGAAGTAATGGGCGATCAACAAATCCGCCGGAATGAGGTCGGACTTGAAGCGGCGCTTGCCACTCTTGAAGTCTTCCTTCTCGGGCCAGACGAGCTTGTTGTCCTTGTTTTTTATCTGAATGATCTCGCGGGGTTTGGCCCCCGCTGTCCAGCCCACCTCGGAGATGAGGTAGCAATCGTCCTTCATGGTCTCAGCCCAGTAGTCCATGAGGTGCTGATAGACATCGTAGGCGTCGAGCAGCGGTGCCGTCTTGAAAGTAACGAGCAGATCCTCGGCGATGGCCTCGATCAGTTGCTTGGGATGGCCTTCCTGGCCGAACCCTTTCAGCAGCGGCAGGGAAGTCTTCTGCCACTTCGTGAAGAGCGCCCTGGCCTTGGTGGTGAAAGCGGTGAACTCTGGGTGGGCGAATATGGCTGGCTTCACGTCGGCAATCGGGAGCTTCAGCGTGGAGTAGCCGGGGCGGCCTGCATTCTGGAACAGGGCGGCACGCAGGCCGGGCATGATCTTCCAGTAATGGCCGAACGCATCGAGGTCGCGCTCGGGAATGCCGCCGCGCAGGTGGCCGTCGATGTCCTGCAAGTCTTCCGGCTCGGTGCTGTCGATGTAGCGCGGCAGGTTGAGGTTGTAGTCGTTCTTCGGGTCGGCGATCTCGGCCACCGGCACCATGCGGGCGTAGCGCGGGTCGCTTTCGTCCTGCCTGGTGAACGTGTCCACGATCTTGTGGATGTCCTGCTCGCGCAGGCTGTTCTTCGGGCCGTCTTTCTTGAAGCCCTTGGAGGCGTCGATCATGAAGACGCCCTTGCGGGCCGTGGCGTTCTCCTTGTCGAGCACGAGAATGCAGGCCGGGATGCCGGTGCCGTAGAAGAGGTTCGCGGGCAGGCCGATGAT
>JBBTKA010000164.1:13666-21189 GCA_038059145.1 Pseudomonadota bacterium | reverse complement strand
ACGCCAGACACTGAGCATCGCTCCTGCGGAACGAATTGAAGTCTGGGTGGATTTTGCCGGATTTGCCGCGGGCCAGGAGTTGCAACTGCTGGCAGAAACTTACACTCCGGCGCTGGACAACATCACCAGCAGCCAGAGCGGCGCCACCCTGATCCAGGGCGCGCGTCCGATCGCCACATTCCGTCTCACCGGGTTAGCAACATCGACGTCCACACCTCCGACCCGACTCTCCACCTATCCGCCGCTGCTCCTGAACGAAGCAATCAACCAGCAATCGCCAAGACGTGTCCAACTCTCGATGATGCAGGGCAATGCGATGCTGAACGGCAGAATCTTCGGCGCGATGGATGAAGTGGCCGACGATGAGAAGGTGCGGGCACAGACCTTGGAGGTGTGGGAGTTTGCCAACGACTCGCCTGTGGGGATGTTGATGGCCCACCCCATGCACGTACACAACGTCCAGTTCCGCGTGCTGTCCCGCAGCGTCAGCAGTGTACAGAGCGCGCAGCTGCAGACGCTGCGCAGCGGCATTGTTGACGAGGGACTCAAGGATGTCGTGCAGGTGTTACCTGGCGAGCGGGTGAAGGTTCTCATGCGCTTCGAACCGCACACCGGCATCTATCTGACTCACTGCCATATTCTCGAACACGAAGATCTCGGCATGATGCGCAACCTGCTGGTGCAGGTGGCGCTGCGCAGACTGCACACCGTCAAGAGTGGCGGCGCCGCCACGACAGCTGTGATCTCCGGCGCGATCAGCGCCGATGGCGGATTGTCACTGACCAGTGAAATCACTGCGCCCGCACGAGTGGATATCCATACTGGCATTTCACCAGAGGCCGGTCACATCGGCCGAACAGCCGGCATCGTGGTCGTACTGCAACTGCTGCACAGCAACAGCTGGCTGACGCTGACAGCGAATGGGGAGTTACGGCCTTTCAACAGCGCGGCCATCGAGTTCTACAAAGAGATCACAGCCCTGCAGAACTACCATGAAATCGCGCTGTACTCAGGCACATTGGCCGCAACCGAGAAGGGGCTATTCCATCTGTACATTGGCTACGCCGTCGACGGCTCCCGCAGCGCCAGTGACCTCATCTACTCCGCCGAGCCACTCATACTGACGGTACGCTGAAACCCCGGCGAGGGGCGCTAACGGCGGAAGCCACTGAGAGGCACTTCCCCACTGCGCTCGATATGCACGCGGCGCAGGCGACTGCCGATGTCGATATCGGCATCGAGCGTGTACTGCAGGCTGTCACGACGCTGACTGAACAGATCGCTGAACAGGGCGATAGTGCTGAGCAGATCGGGGCTGGCCTGCAGCAACACGTCGCCGGTGCCATAGGCCGGGATGACAGGCAGCTGATTGGACACTCCGCTGAGGATGCGATGCCCTTCGAGGTCGATGTTGTAGACAATGCCCTGCAGTCGCAGCTCGGTGCGATTGGGATTACTGACCTGCAGACCGATCTCGAATCGGGGCACCGCCGTGTTGGATGGCAGCATACGGAAACTGCTCACTGTCACCGTGGGCTGCACAAACCCTCCCTGCATTCCGGCGCACCCCGCCAGCAACATCATCACGGGCAGGCCCAGCAGTAACAAACATCGCTTCAACATCAGTAATCTCCTCAATGGACTTATTCCTCCAGCTTATACCTTTAGCAGTTTTGATGCATTTACCGCGAGACCGGAAAAGGGTATTGTCGCGCCCAGTTTTTTGCGCGGTGGTAATCGCGCCCCGCAGCTACGACTATCCAAACAGATAAAGGAGAATATTTTGTCCAAACGTGTATCACTGCTCTCGGCAGCCATTGCGGCGCTGATGCTGCCAGCAGCGGCTTCGGCCACCAACGGTTACTTTACGCATGGCTTCGGCGTGCGCTCACAGGCAGTTGCCGGTGTCGGCATTGCGCTGGCCCAGGACAGTCTGACTGCCGCCAATAACCCGGCCGGCATCGCGCTGGTCGGTAATCGTCTGGACATTGGTGCCAGCTACTTCCGCCCCTCGCGCGGCTCCGAAATCGTCGGCAATCGTGCTGGCGCCAATGGAAGCTATGACGCCGACGATTCCCGATTCTTCGTGATCCCCGAAGTCGGCTACGTGCGCGAACTGAACGAACAGCTTACGGCAGGTCTGGCCATTTATGGCAACGGCGGCATGAATACCGACTACGGCACCAACCCGCTGGCGGCCTTCGGCTCCAAGGGCCACGCCGGTGTGAACCTCGAACAGGTTTTCATTACGCCGACGCTGGCCTACCAGCCAATCGAGAGCCAATCACTGGCAATCGGCGTGACCTACGCGTATCAGCGCTTCGAAATGAAGGGCGTGGGCGCCTTTGACAACCCGTTCTTCTCTGCCGCACCGGGACGCGTGACCAACGAAGGTGTTGACTCCTCCAACGGCTGGGGACTGAAACTGGGCTGGATCGGCCAGATCACCCCGACACTGAGCCTCGGCGCCACCTGGTCCTCCGAATTCGACATGGAGCGCTTCAGCAAGTACAGCGGCCTGTTCGCAGAGCGCGGCGGCTTCGCCATTCCGAAGACTTACGGACTGGGCGCCTCCTGGAAGGCCAGCGCTGCGCTGACAGTGGCTGCCGACTGGCAGAAGATCGAATACAGCACCATCAAGTCCGTGGGCAACCCACTGCAGAACCTGCTGGCAGGCAATCCACTGGGCAGCGCGAACGGCGGCGGTTTCGGCTGGGATGACATCTCTGTCGTCAAACTGGGCGCGGTCTACGCCTACAGCGACAAGCTGACCCTGCGTGCCGGCATCAGCCGTGCTGACCAGCCGATCCCGGCCTCCGAGACTTTCTTCAGCCTGCTGGCACCGGGCACGGTCCGTGACCACCTGAGCCTGGGCGCGAGCTGGAAGACGGCAGCGGGTGGCGAATGGAGCATTGCCTACACCCACGCCCTGAAAGAAACCGTGAATGGCAAGGGTTCGATTCCAGCACCGTTCGGTGGCGGCGAGGCCAACATTCACCTCAAGGAAGACATCCTGACAGTAGGATACTCCTTCGACCTCTAAGATCGATTGAGCAAGCACGCTGAAAAAGGCCGCCCCGGGTCATGATCCGGGGCGGCCTTTTCGTTTTCAGGTCGACGACGAGCGCATCTCGGCGATGAAGCGGTCAGACTCGCTGATCGCCTGCTCCATGACCTGAATCAGGCGCTCCACGTCGCCATTGATCGTGTCCAGCTCGCCGCGCAGTGACGAGATGGCCATGGCGTTGAGGTTGTGCTTCAGGTACAAGACATTGTCACGCAAACTGTTGAGCACGGGCTCCGTAGCATCCTCGGCCCGGTGCATGGTGGCAATCAATGCGGTGTAGCGCTGACGGGTATCGCGCAGCTGACGCTCGCTGTCGCGGCGCAGTGTCTGATTGGTGTATTGCTCCAGCTCCGCAGCCCATTCATCGAAGAGATCTTCCGAGACCGATTCAACCGCATTGATGCGACTGCTGATCTCGGCGGCAGCCGCCTCACTGTCCTCGAATTCTGCATTGAGCCGATCATAGACCTGCTGCAACTCTCCTCCATCGAAATTGACCACGGCGCTGAATTGTTCCAGCGCACTGCGGAATTGTTCCTGCCCGTCCTCCTGCGCGGTCTGCGCCTCTTCGATGCGCTCCAGCAGAATGTCGCGCTTCTCCACTCCGAACTGTTCCATCGCACTGTAATAGGCAGTCTGACAGCTCACGAGTGCAGCCAGGGCTGGTATCAGCAAGAATTTTTTCATGGGGGTTTTTCCCTGTTCCTTGATAGCTTTGACGATCACTTCACGCGCCCTAATTCTCAAGACTGCGATGCGGTCATGCAAGCAGTATTTCTCTATCCCTCCTGTGGGAGCGGGCCCAGCCCGCGATGACCTTCATGTGGGAGCGGGCCTCGCCCGCGATTCTCCTCCTGTGGCAGCGGGCCTCGCCCGCGATACCCAAAACGGGTAAGCTGGCACCTGTGAACAAGCGGCAGCAGGAGCAGTACCGCCCACACCAGAAGGGATTCGACAACCGGCATTGCGTCCTGGTGAATTTGTTGAGCATCCCATCTCTGAAGAAATTGCTGTTGCAGACCTTGGTGCTGCATACGTTGCTGCTGTTCTCGGGCACAGCACTGACCCAGAGCAGCGGCCCACCCGTCTACGAACGCAACCAATGGCGCCACTGGGAAGACTTTGACGGCGACTGCCAGAACACACGTCAGGAATTGCTGATCAGTCGGTCGCAGATTACCGTCTCGTTCACCAATGCCAGAGCTTGCACGGTGGCAGTCGGACTATGGCTCGACCCTTACACCGGCAGCTCTTTCAGCAAGGCCAGCGATGTCGATATCGATCACGTCATCCCGCTCAAATATGCTCACGATCATGGTGGCGCGCAGTGGTCACCTCTGCTCAAGAAACTCTTTGCCAACGACCCCGACAACCTGCTTGTGGTTGACGATGGTGAGAATCAGCTCAAAGGTGCCAAAGGGCCCGCGCAGTACCTGCCGCGCATGCAGTACCGCTGTGAATATGGCCGACGCTGGCAACAGCTGGCGGAAAAATACGAGTTGCAGCTGGCACGCCAGGATCTGCAGACGCTGACTCGCATCGCGCGCGACTGCGAAACGTGAAGAGGATGGTGACGTGAATCCGCTCTTTGATTCCATCAATGACTTCTTCGGATTCATTCAACCCATTTCGGATGCCGTGTGGAATTTCCCCACACAATTCCTCTGGTACTCACAGCTGCCGGTGCTCGGCAAACTCTCCTTCGCGGTCGCACTGCTACTCGGTGTCGGCGTCTATTTCACCATCAAGACCCGTGGCGTACAGCGGCTGTGTTTCGCGCGCGCAATCAGGATCATGCGCAGGCGCCAGCACTCTCTCATCGGCATCAGCCCGCTGGGTTCTTTCATGCTGGGTCTGGCCATGCGGGTGGGGCCGGGCAATGTGGTGGGCGTCACCGGCGCCATCAGTGTCGGTGGGCCGGGCGCTCTCTTCTGGATGTGGGTTGCCGCATTGTTCGGCATGGCCACCGCGTTCATGGAGTCGGTGCTCGCACAACTCTTCAAGGAGCAGAAGAACAACGAGTACGTCGGCGGACTACCGTTCTATGGTCGTCGCTTGCTGGGCGGAAGGCGCTTTGTCGGTGTGTTTCTGTCGCTGGCTTTCATCGTCTATGCCCTGTTCAACGTGCCCGCGCAGACCTTCAACGTCTTTACCGCCATTGGCATGATTGCCGACACACTCACTGGCAACCCGGCAGGGCGTCAGTCCTGGCTCTACTACGGCATCGCGCTGGTCCTGGTGTGCAGCTGCGCGTATCTGATCCTCGGCGGCATTCGCCGGGTCATTGCCTGGACCAATGTACTCGTACCGGTGATGGCGATCGTGTTCTGTGGCCTCTCACTTCTGATCATCCTGAGCAATCTGTCGCTGCTGCCGTGGTTTCTGGAAGCGGTGGTGGGCGGGGCCTTTGCGCCGGACGCTCTGTTCGGTGGTGCGCTCGGTGTGGCGCTGGCCGAGGGCGTGCGACGAGGACTGATGTCCAACGAGGCCGGGCAAGGCACCATCACCATGGCGGCTGCCATTGCTCACAACGATCATCCGTGCGAACAGGGTTTCGTGCAGGCCTTTGGTGTTTTCATCGACACGCTGGTCATCTGCACCATGACAGGCTTCATCGTGGTGATGGCTCATCTGTGGAGCGATGCGGCCAGTCAGGCAGAGTGGGCAGTTGCCAGCGCCTCCCGACTCGGCGTCTATCTCGACTCAGTGCGCGCGCTGGTGCCGCCCGCGCTTGGCGCTGCGGTCATCGTCGTGCTCAGCGTCTGTTACTGCCTGTTCGCGTTCACGACGCTGCTGGGCATGATCTCCTTCGCCGAAATCTCGGCCAACTTCATTTCGCGGGAACCGCGTTTCATTCTGCTGATCCGTATCCTTGGTTCGCTGGTGATCGTTCCATTCGGAGCGCTGACCGTACTGGCCGGTCTGGAACTGGGCAACCTCTGGGCGATCACCGATCTCACCAACATCATCATGGTGGCCCTGAACATTCCGATTCTGTTGCTGGGCGCGCCACTGGTGTATAAAGCACTCGACCACTATCTTGGCACTGCACCGGACAGAACATGACAACAACAACCAATCCGCAGGCAAGAACACCCACGGCTCTGCATGCGCTGCTCTGTTTTGGCGGCAACTTCCTGATGATCTCCACCGGCCTGTTCGTATTCGCGATCAGTCTGCATATCGTGTTGTTCTTCTGCCTGTTATGGACCGGCCTGCACGCCTGGCTGCTGGGCTACAACTTCCTGGCCGTGCGCAACATGATGAACACCGGCATCAGCAACGCACTGCCAGCCCTCTACATCTTCATTCTCATCGGCATGGTCATCGCCGCCTTCATGCAAAGCGGCACGGTGGCGGCACTGATCTATCACGGCTTGAATCTGCTCAGCCCCGGTTTCTTTCTCGCCGCCGGACTGATTCTGTGCAGTCTGATGTCTGTGGCAACCGGCACCTCGTGGGGCACCGCAGGCACACTGGGAGTCGTGCTGATCGGCATCGGTTCGGCGATGCAGATTCCATTGCCCATCGTGGCGGGAATGGTGGTAGCGGGTGCCACCTTTGGCGACAAACTCTCACCCGTCTCGGACACCACCAACCTGGCCGCGATGAGCGCACACACCAACCTCTACCGACATATCGGTTCGATGCTCTACACGACCGTACCCAGCTTCATGGTGACACTGCTGATATTGCTGGTGCTGGGGTCGATGTTCAGCGCGAATCAGTTGCCGACCGACACGATTGCGGAGATGCAGCAGGCACTGGAGGCCCACTTCTCGCTGGGCCTGCTGGCAACACTGTTGCCCCTGCTGGTAATGCTGGTCTTGAGCCTGAAGCGCCTGTCGGCGGAGATCAGCATGAGCGCCAGCATCCTCACCGCAGTGGCTGTTGCCGTCCTTTATCAGGATCGTGCGCTGGTGGACGTACTCAACAGCCTGTGGAGCAACGTGCCTGGTGATACCGGAATTGCCAGCCTGGATGATCTGCTGGGGCGTGGCGGCATTCTCAGCATGAGCTGGACGCTGCTGCTCTCCCTCATGGCGCTCGCGCTGGGCGGCATTCTCTTCAACGCGGGTTTCCTGCAGGCGCTGCTCGCCGATATCATCGCGCGCGTGCGCAGAACCACGACACTGGTCGCGACGACCATCGGCTCGGGCATCATCGGCAACATTGGGATGGGCGAGGCTTACATCAGCATCATCCTGAGCTGTCAGCTGTTCGGGAAGGCGTATGACGAGAAGGGAATCGACAGGGCCGTGCTCTCGCGCTCGGTTGAGGAGGGCGCCACCCTGAGTACCGGGCTGATTCCGTGGACTACGGCGGGCGCGTTCTACGCGGCGACGCTAGGCGTGCCGGTGCTGGAATACGCGCCGTATGCATTTCTGAACTATCTCAATCCGCTGATTTCGATAGGCATGGCGGCGCTGGGGATTGGGCTGCTGCGCAGCCCCAG
>JBBTKA010000164.1:11685-13656 GCA_038059145.1 Pseudomonadota bacterium | reverse complement strand
TGCACGCGATGGCATCTGGCACAAATCGCGTGCAGGCACGCTCCCACATGGAGTCTATCAATAGCCCGCCGCGCCGCTGTCACCGACACGCGAATCGGCCCCACCCAGGAACAACCCATTCTCGCGGTCGTGATACACACCCATGGCCGAGCCCTGCCGACCACGTTCGCGCATCTCATGCCCCATGCCCTGATAGATCGTCATCGTGTCGGGCGAGAAGTAACCTTCCTCAAACGTGGTGATGTCCGGCAGCCACTGATGGTGAATGCGCCCGGCCTCGACTGCCTCGCCGATGTTCATGCCGTGATCGATCACATTGAGAATCAGCTGTAGCGTGGTATTGATAATGGTGCGGCCCCCGGGGCTGCCCACCGCCATCAGCGGCTTGCCGTCCTGTGCCACAATTGTCGGTGACATGCTGGACAGTGGGCGCTTCTGCGGCGCCACCAGATTCGCTGGAGTACCGATCTGACCTGAACGATCGGTAACGCCAGGAACGGCATTGAAATCACCCAGCTCGTTGTTGAGCAGGTACCCACCGCCCTCCGCGACGATGCGCGACCCGTAGCCGAATTCCAGCGTATAGGTCAGCGACACCATGTTGCCGTCTTTGTCAGCGACAGAAAAGTGCGTGGTCTCATCGCTTTCGTAGACGTTGCCGAATTGGGTCTCATCACTGACTGAGGCCTTGTTAGGATCGATAGTGGCACGCAGGCGCGCGGCGTACTCCTTGTCGAGCAACTCGTCCAGCGGCATGCTCTCATTGAAATCGGGATCGCCGAGGTGTTCGGCACGATCGGCATAGGCACGACGCATTGCTTCGGTCAGAAAATGCAGATACTGCGCAGAATTGTGTCCGGCAGCGGCCAGATCGTAGCCCTCGAGGATATTGAGCATTTCGATCATGGTGACGCCACCGGAACTCGGTGGCGCCATGCTGACGATCTCGTAGCCACGGTAAGTCCCGCGTACCGGCTCACGTTCGATCGCCTCATACTTTTCCAGATCCTCTTCGGTGATCAGTCCACCGTTGGCACGCATAAAATCGGCCAGCAGTTTCGCGTTCTCACCCTTGTAGAAACCGTCGCGCCCCTGCTCCTGAATGAGCTGCAGAGTCTTTGCCAGATCGGGTTGCACCCACAGGTCGCCCAGCTCGTAGGGGGACCCGTCCGCCTTCAGGAATACCTTGGCAGAGGAAGGATACTGCTCCCACGCCGACTGGTTCTGACGAAAACCACTGTAGAGTGCATAGGAGATGGGAATGCCATCACGGGCAAGCGCGACAGCCGGTGCTACCAGATCTGCCCACGGCAGGCTGCCCAGCTCCTCGTGCGCCTTGTAGAGACCGGCGACCGTACCGGGAACGCCAATGGCGAGCATGCCGATATGATTGGAGTTGTTGACGACCTTGCCATCGAGGCCCAGATACATCGTTTCGGTGGCGGCCAGCGGGGCCTTCTCGCGGAAATCGAAGGTGGTCGCATGGCCATCTTCGCCGTGATAGACCATGAAGCCACCACCGCCGATATTGCCCGCCGTCGGCCAGGTCACTGCCAGCGCAAAAGCCGTTGCGATGGCCGCATCCACAGCGTTACCACCCTGTTTGAGTATTTCCACACCGACCTCGGAGGCAGTGAGGGAGGCACTGGCCACCACGCCGTTCTCGACTCGCAATGGCGTTCTGCCACTGGTCGCGTACAGCGAGGTTGACGTTGAAAGTGCCAGGCACAGGACCAGCGCAATACTTCTGTAAAAAAGTCTCATCTTTGCTCCACGATTTGTTCCAACGCCAAAAACCAAAATGCCAATAGTGAATACGCCGGCGTTCACACACCGGTTTTACAAATTGCTCTGTTGCTCATAAACAGGCCTCTTTGAGCAAGGTCTGCACATAAAGGGTGCGCAACTTCTGCGTGACCGGCCCTGGCCGACCATCGCCAATCTGGCAACCATCGATACTGACAACCGGCA
>JBBTKA010000164.1:0-11675 GCA_038059145.1 Pseudomonadota bacterium | reverse complement strand
CGTCGCGCTGCTCATGAATGCTTCATCGGCGATGCAGGCCTCCTCCAACGTAAACTCTCGTTCCTGAAGGCCAATGTCATTTTCGCGCGCCATCTTCAGGATGACCTTGCGTCGAATCCCCGGGAGGATGCTGCCATTCGATGCGCGGGTGATCAGTGTATTGCCGCGCACAATGAACGCGGAGGAAGTCACGCCCTCGGTGACAACGCCGTCATCGATCATCCAGCCCTCGAAACCACCCCGTTCCACCGCCATTTGCTTGGACATGCACTGCGCCAGCAGATTCACCGACTTGATATCGCGCCGCTTCCAGCGCAGATCCGGCACCGAGACGACCGCTACTCCGGCAACGGCCAGCGGATGATCAATGATGCTGCGGGATACTCCCCACGCAACCAGACTCCTGTGTGAATGCTGAGGAAAGGCAAAGTCGCGCTCCGCCACTCCGCGGGTAATCTGCAGATAGACATAGCCTTCCTGCAGACCGTCACGCACCAGCAACTCCTCGAGAATGGCGATGAGCTCTTCCCGGGTGCAAGGCCAACCGATGCCAGTACTATGCAAACTACGATCCAATCGTTCCAGTGCGTGCTTCTTGTCCATCAGCCGCTGTTGAATGACCGGGATCACCTCGTACACCCCGTCACCAAACACGAAGCCTCTGTCGAAGACAGAAATGCGGGCGGCCTCGGCCGGCACGAACTCGCCGTTCACGTAGACCGTCCTGTCGGCGATCCCTATTCCCGATGCGGCAGCAGACATGGCAACTGCTCCCTGTTCTGTGAGTGATGAGCGAGCATACCAATATTGCCGAACCGGGAGTAGAGAATATTCCGCCGCCGTGACGGCAAAAAAAATCCCGCTGATGCACGAGGCCGCAGCGGGATTATTCTTTTCAACAGCAGAGTTCTGGAACCCAGGAATTAAACCTTGGACGCCTCGTACTCCGCTCTGTCTTCGTCGGTGATTTCCTTGATGCTCAGCTTGATGCGGCCGCGTGCGTCGAGGTCTGTCACTTTGACCAGCACTTCCTGACCTTCAGTCAGATACTCGTTGATGTTCTCAACGCGATCTGAGGAGATCTGGGAAATGTGCACCAGGCCATCTTTGCCCGGCAGAATGGTGATGAAGGCACCGAAGTCCACGATGCGAGCCACTTTACCCATGTACAGTCTACCCACTTCCGCTTCGGCAGTGATGCTGAGTACACGTGCGATGGCCGCGTCGCGTGAGGTAGCGTCTTCGCCATAGATGCGGATGTTGCCATCGTCATCGATGTCGATCGAAGCACCAGTCTCTTCAGTGATAGCGCGAATGACTGCGCCACCCTTGCCAATCACATCACGAATCTTGTCCGGATCGATCTTCATCATGGCCATGGACGGAGCATTCTCGGAGACCGAGGCACGTGGCTTGGACATCACTTTGTTCATCTCACCCAGAATGTGGATGCGCGCTTCCTGCGCCTGATGCAGAGCGATTTCCATGATCTCTTCGGTGATGCCCTGAATCTTGATGTCCATCTGCAGTGCGGTCACGCCATTGGCGGTACCTGCCACCTTGAAGTCCATGTCGCCCAGGTGGTCTTCGTCACCGAGAATATCGGTGATGACGGCGAAGCGATCGCCTTCCTTGATCAGACCCATCGCAATACCAGCCACCGGAGCGGTGATCGGTACACCGGCATCCATCAAGGCCAGTGAGCTGCCGCACACAGACGCCATGGAGCTGGAGCCGTTGGACTCGGTGATTTCGGAAACCACGCGAATCGCGTAGGGGAACGAATCTTCAGAGGGCATTACAGCCTGCACACCGCGCTTGGCCAGTTTGCCGTGGCCGATTTCGCGACGCTTGGGGCCGCTCATCATGCCGGTTTCACCGACGCAGAAAGGTGGGAAGTTGTAGTGCAGCATGAAGGATTCCTTGCGAGAACCTTCCAGGCCTTCGATCAGCTGTGCATCACGCACTGCGCCCAGAGTGGTCACGACCAGTGCCTGAGTTTCACCACGGGTGAACAAGGCGGAGCCGTGAGCCTTCGGCAGTACGCCAGTCTCGATGGAGATCGGACGCACGGTGCGAGTGTCACGACCATCGATGCGCGGGGCGCCGTCGATGATGCGGTTGCGCACCACTTTCTTCTCGAGAGAAGCAAATACACCAGCAACCTCTTCGGCACTGACGCCAGTGTCGGCATTGGCGAACTGCGCAACAGCTTGTTCCAGCAACGCAGCAAGAGTGTCGTAGCGCTGCATCTTGTCGGAGATCTGGTAGGCAGAACCGATGCTGTCGGCAAATGCCTGCTTCAGACCTGACTGCAGAGCCTCGTTGACTGGCGCGACTTCCAACTCCCAGGCCGGCTTGCCAGCTTCGGCTTTGAATTCAAGGATGGCGTCGACAACGACCTGCATGGCCTCATGGCCGAACAGAACGGCGCCCAGCATCTGATCTTCGCTCAGTTGCTTGGCCTCGGACTCCACCATCAACACTGCAGAACGGGTACCCGCAACCACCATGTCCAGAGCAGAGGTTTCGAGCTGCTTTACATCCGGGTTGAGGATGTAGCCATCTTTCAGATCGTAACCTACACGGGCAGCGCCCACAGGTTCGAGGAACGGCATGCCGGAAATGGCCAGTGCTGCAGAAGCGCCGATCAAAGAAGCGATATCCGGATCCTGATCCTTGCTCGCGGAGATGACAGTACAGACGACCTGCACTTCATTACGGAAATTCTTGGGAAACAGCGGTCTGATGGGACGGTCAATCAACCGTGAAGTCAGCGTCTCTTTCTCGGTAGGGCGGCCTTCGCGCTTGAAGAATCCACCAGGAATCTTGCCGGCTGCGTAAGTCTTTTCCTGGTAATTCACAGTCAATGGGAAAAAGTCTGTTCCCGGCTTGATCTGTTTCTTGCCCACAACAGTTGCCAGTACCTGGGTGTCTCCCATGGTCACAACAACGGCACCTGTGGCTTGTCTGGCAATCTTGCCAGTTTCCAGCGTCACGGTGTACTGACCGTACTGGAAGGACTTTCTTACTATATTGAACATACTCTATTCCTGTGTTTTTATTTTGACCCCGGCACCATTGCAATGACGTCCTTGTCAAACAAGGTCTCTCTATATCATCTCTTCATTTCCGACTTACTACTTAACAACTGCTTTTTGCGGTACAGCCTTGCGTACAAAATCAACGACGCAGATTCAGCTTCTTGATCAGATCGGCATAACGATCGGAATTTTTGCCCTTCAGGTAGTCGAGCAATTTACGACGGCTGTTAACCATGCGGATCAGACCACGACGTGAATGGTGATCATGCACGTGCTCTTTGAAGTGAGCCTGCAGGTGGTTGATGTTTTCGGTCAACAGAGCTACCTGTACTTCGGGTGAGCCGGTGTCGCCTTCACTCTGGGCGTACTCTTTTACAATTGCTGCTTTCTGTTCTGGTGTTAAAGCCATTTTCTCTTCTCCTAATATGCGTTGCGATTAAATAACCGATCACGCCAATCGTGAACCGGCCTTTGTTGCTGACATCCCTGCCAAACCAGCGTCACCATGCATATTTATAGTGATCTGGTACTTTCCTTTTAAACCTTTACGTCTTTAAAACTCTACGTCTTTAAAACTTTAGTGCCCGGTTGCGAACAGACGCCGCGGCGCCACTCTTCCGTCATCGAGCATGATTCCGATGCCGATGAATTCATCCTCGTCATAAAGACGCACGAGCCCCGAATCCGGCAAATGCCTGACCAATACTGCCTGGCCCTGCTTTACATAATCTGCTGTCACTGACGGCAGCACGACTCGCGGCAACTCTGCCACTGCTTCGTCGGCTGGCACCAGGAACTGGTCAATCACGGCCAGACCGCCCGCCTCCTTTGCTTCCCGCAGGCGTTCAATGCTAACACATTGACTCTCCACGAAGGCACCTGCCTGCAGACGACGCAGCTCTGTGACATGCGCGCCGCAGCCCAGGGCCTCGCCCAGATCGTCCGCAATCGAGCGCACATACGTGCCCTTGCTGCAGAAGATTTCCAGCTCCAGCGTCGTGCCGTCGCCATTTTCTGTGTAGCTGAGCAACTCCAGCACATAAATGGTGACCGGGCGCGCCTGTCTTTCAATTTCCTGCCCAGCGCGCGCCAGCTTGTAAAGGGGCGTACCCTGGTGCTTCAACGCGGAATACATCGGCGGAGTCTGTTCGATGTCGCCGCGAAACTGCTGCAGTTCTTCCAGCACACGCTCGCGTGTCACGCCGGCGACGGAGCGCTCGCTGATCACCGCGCCTTCGGAATCAGCAGTATCGGTTCTGACACCAAGCTTCACCCTGGTCCGATAGCGCTTGTCCGAATCCAGCAGGAACTGGGAAATCTTGGTGGCTTCACCAAAGCACAACGGCAAAACACCGGTCGCCAGAGGATCGAGGGCGCCGGTATGGCCAGCCTTTTCCGCCTCAAACAAGCGCTTCACTTCCTGAAGACAGGCGTTGGAGCTTGCTCCTTTCGCCTTGTCGAGCACGATAATGCCGGTGAGATCACGGCCGCGCTGTCTACGTCGCTGCGTCAAGCACTGCTCTCCTGCCACACCTTGTCATCAGGAGTGGTGCTGGCTGTCCGCCGCCAGTGCGCGATCGATCAGTGAGGACAGGTACTGACCACGGGCCACACTCTCATCGTAGTGAAAGGTCAGCCTGGGCGTGATGCGCAGACTGAGCCGACTGGCCAGCAGCGTGCGCAGGTACCCTGCCGCGTTATTCAGCGCCTTGATGCTCTCTTCGATCTCCAGCTTGTCCAGCGGGCTCGCCTGTTGCAGGGTAACACCGGGGGCTAACCCCGACACGCCATCCACAGAGCCCATGACGGTGACATACACATCGGCATAGGCGAGATCGCGACTGACCTTCACGCCGGTCACGGACACCATGCCGACACGCGGGTCACTGACCTCTGCCTGAATCAGCACGGCCAGCTCACGCTGAAGCTGGTCGGCGACCTTCTGTACTCTCGGTGATACTTTTGCCATGCGTTTATTCCCGACCTTCGACAGGGCGATTCGTTATAACGTTCGTGCGATTGCCGTGGTCTGATAGACCTCGATCTTGTCGCCAATCTGCACGTCGTTGTAGTTCTTCACGCCGATACCGCACTCCATGCCCATACGCACAGAAGAGGCTTCGTCTTTGAAGCGACGCAATGACTCCAGCTCGCCTTCGTAGATCACCACGTTGTTGCGCAATACGCGGATTGGCTTGTTGCGATGCACTGTTCCCTCTATCACCATGCTGCCAGCGATCTGGCCGAACTTCGGCGAATTGAAGACATCGCGCACTTCGGCAACGCCCAGAATTTCCTCGCGCATTTCCGGTGACAACATGCCGCCGAGCACCGCTTTTACGTCATCAATCACGTTATAGATGATGTTGTAGTAACGCAGTTCCAGCCCTTCGCTTTCAATGATCTCGCGCGCACTCTTGTCTGCACGGACGTTGAAGCCGATGATGCGGGCCTTCGAGGTGGCAGCCAATTGCGCATCAGTCTCGGAGATGCCACCGACACCCGCAGACACAATGTTGACCTTCACTTCGTCTGTGCCGAGTTTGTGCAGCGAAGACACGATGGCTTCCAGCGATCCACGCACGTCGGTCTTGAGGACGATGTTCATCACGCCCACATCGGCGCGACCGATACCGGCGAACATGGACTCCACTTTGTTGTTCTGCTGCAGGGCAACCTTGTTGTCCTTGTGACGCTCGCGACGGAACATGGCCACTTCCTTGGCCTTCTTCTCATCAGCGACCACGACAAATTCGTCGCCCGCTTCCGGCACACCATTAAGACCCAGAATCTCCACGGGAATCGACGGCCCTGCGGATTTCACCGACTGACTCATCTCATCGATGAGCGCGCGCACACGGCCATACTCATGACCGACCAGCACGACGTCACCCACTTTAAGCGTACCGTTCTGTACCAGAACAGATGCCACCGGACCGCGTCCTTTGTCGAGACGCGATTCGATCACAACGCCCTTGCCAGGCACGTCCACAAACGCTTTCAGCTCCAGAATTTCTGCCTGCAGCAGGATCGCTTCCAGCAAGTCTTCGATGCCCTTGCCAGTATGCGCCGATACTTCGACAAACTGGGTGTCACCACCCCATGCATCGGAAATGACGCCAAGGTTGGCCAGTTCGCTGCGCACTCGATCCAGATCGATATTGGGTTTGTCGACCTTGGTGATGGCGACCACCATTGGCACGCCGGCTGAGCGGGCGTGTTGAACGGCTTCTTCCGTTTGCGGCTTCACGCCATCATCGGCTGCGACCACCAACACGACGACGTCAGTCGCCTTGGCACCGCGTGAGCGCATGGCGCTGAAAGCAGCGTGTCCCGGCGTGTCGAGGAAACAGATCATGCCGCGCTCGGTTTCCACGTGGTAGGCACCGATATGCTGGGTAATGCCACCGGCCTCATGAGCCACCACACTGGCCTTGCGGATGTAGTCGAGCAGCGAGGTCTTGCCATGGTCGACGTGACCCATCACAGTCACAACAGGAGCTCGGGAGAATGACTCCGCACCCTCGTCATAGGTGATCGATTCGTACAGACTCTCCTCGATCGCATCTGCAGAGACGAACTTGGCGGTATGACCCATTTCTTCGACGAGCAACGTGCTCGTGTCCTGATCCAGAACCTGATTGATGGTCGCCATGACGCCCATCTTGAACAGCATCTTGATCACTTCAGCGGACTTCACCGACATCTTTTGCGCAAGATCAGTGACGGAGTTCGCCTCACCAATGGTGATCTCTCTGGAGATGAATTCAGTGGGCTTCTCGAAGCCATGCTGCTTGGTGGCACGTGACTTCTTGCGACCACCGCGACGGCCACGACCACCCTCGCCATACTCGCTGTCTTCCAGCACAAAATCATCCGCCACGCGGGCTTTACCCTGCTTTCTGGCAGGCGCCTTGTCTTTCTTGCGGAAAGCGTTCTTGTCGTCGTCCTTGTCTACGGGTGCGTCCTTCTTGACGCCCTTGGCTGGATCAACCTTGGCGGCAGGAGCAGGACGACCACGGGTTTCCGCTGTTTCAGCCACTTTGGTTTCGGCTGGGGCGGCTACGGCAGCGACATCGGCAGCGGGAGTTGCCACGTCGACCTTCGGAGCTTCGGGCTGCGCGACCATTTCCTGCTGCTGCACCGCAGCGTCGATCTGCGCGGTAAATTCCTGATCATCCGGCAACGCTTCATCATGACGCTCGCCAGCCTCTGGACTGCCGTCCTTTTCAGGCAACAGCTCACTTCGCTTCACGTAGGTGCGCTTCTTGCGCACCTCAACAGCGATGGTCTTGCCGCGTCCATGATTGGAAGCAGACTTCAGTGTCTCGACTGTCTTGCGCTTGAGAGTAATTTTCTTGGGGGCGCCATCGGTCGCCTCCCTGTCGCCATGACTGCGGCGCAGGAACAGCAAGAGCGTATTCTTGTCCTCATTCGATATGGGATCATCCACCTTCGTGTGAGGCAGACCCGCTTCTTTGACCTGGGAAAGAAGTTTCTCTACGGAAACCCCGACCACTTTGGCGAGTTCACTGACTGTAACATCTGCCATTTAAGATACTCCTGATTACTCTTGCCGCTAAACCCGATTGCCTGTCTTCTAACGCTACGTTGTACGAGAGTTATTCGAACCAGGGCGCTCGAGCCGTCATAATGAGCTTACCGGCACGCTCTTCGTCCATGCCTTCTATATCCAACAATTCGTCTACTGACTGTTCCGCCAGATCTTCCATGCTCAGCACGCCCTTTCTGGACAGCGCCAGCGCAAGCTTCTCATCCATGCCTTCCATCGAAAGCAGATCATCTGCCACATTCGCACTCGAGAGTCCCTCTTCAGAGGCAATCGCCTGAGTCAGAAGCGCATCTTTCGCACGGTTGCGCAACTCATTGGCGATATCCTCATCGAATCCGTCAATGTTGATGATCTCGTCGAGCGGCACATAGGCGATTTCTTCGAGTGACGTGAAGCCTTCGTTGACGAGCACCTCGGCGATGTCTTCATCCACATCCAGCTTCTCGACAAACATTTCCACAAAGCCACTGGTCTCCTGCTGCTGTTTTTCAACGGCGGCGGCAACACTCATGACATTGATGGTCCAGCCAGTCAGCTCGCTGGACAGTCTTACGTTCTGACCATTACGCCCGATCGCTTGCGCCAGATTATCTTCCTCCACGGCGACATCCATCGTGTGGCTGTCTTCATCGACGATGATGGACGCCACTTCGGCAGGTGCCATTGAATTGATAACCAACTGTGCGGGATTATCGTCCCACAGAATGATGTCAATGCGCTCGTTCGCCAGTTCATTGGAGACTACCTGCACGCGCGAACCGCGCATGCCCACACAGGCCCCAACCGGATCAATACGGCCGTCATTGGTACGCACTACAATCTTGGCTCTGGAGCCCGGATCGCGCGCCGCAGCCTTGATCTCGATGACTTCTTCAGCGATTTCCGGCACTTCAATCTTGAACAATTCGATCAACATACCCGGCGCAGTTCTGCTCAAGAACAATTGCGGGCCACGTGGCTCCGAGCGCACATCCAGCAACAAGGCGCGAATGCGATCGCCGACGCGGAAATTCTCACGCGGAATCATGTGCTCGCGCGCCAGCAGCCCTTCGGCGTTTCCACCCATATATACCAGAACGCTCTCCCGGGTGACCTTCTTGACAGTACCGGAGATCAGCGAGCCGATCTTGTCGCGGTACTCGGCGATGATGATGTCGCGCTCCGCTTCACGCACTTTCTGCACAATGACCTGCTTGGCTGTCTGTGCCGCAATACGACCGAACTCGATATTGTCGATATGCTCTTCCCACACACCGCCCGCTTCCAGCTCAGGATTTTTCTCCTTGGCTTCTTCGACAGTCAGCTGAAAACCCTTGCCTGTATAGTCTTCGTCGTTGACGATGCTCCAGACCTTGAAGGTTTCATACTCACCGGTCTTGCGGTCAACACGGACACGACAATTCATGTCATCATTTTCATAAAATTTCTTGGTCGCAGTTGCCAGCGCGGACTCAATGGCTTCGAAAATTACTTCGCGCGATACGCCTTTCTCATTGGAGACAGCGTCCGCAACCAACAAAATTTCTTTACTCATCATAATCGTGTCACCTTACCAAAGAGGTCATCATTCCATTTTGGATAAATCTGCAGGACCCATACCGTTCTGAACCGGATAGATTCTTCCGAGATCCGCTCAGAACACCAGATTTGCCTTGTCAATGGCTGACGCAGGGAGCACATACTCCTTGTCATCAACCAGCAGGCGGACAGCGTCCGCCTCTACCTTCTGTATTACACCCTTGAATTTTCTGCGCCCCTCCAGTGGGGAGCGCAGGCGCACCGTCACCACACTGCCGACATAGCGCTCAAACTGGCCAAGCTCAAACAGGGGGCGGTCCATGCCAGGAGAAGACACCTCAAGCGTGTACTCTCCCGCGATAGGATCTTCCACATCAAATATGCCGCTGATCTGACGACTTACTTTCTCGCAGTCGTCAATCGTGACACCGTCATCGCCTTTGTCGATGTAAACCCTCAGTACGCTGAAACGCCCCTGGACAACATGCTCCACGCCCCACAGCTCCAGCCCTAAAGCCGTTACCGTTGGCCTGATCAAATCAGAAACCAGAGCAATACTGTTACTCAACACCAGCTCCCTGCACCGGACGGCGCAAAGCAAATCGCACAAATAAAAAATGGGCCAGCGGCCCACTCCTGAAATACATTTTTTTGCACCGGGATCACCTTCCGTGAGACCGATGTGGAGCATAACAGCCCGGCATTACTGCAGTCGCTTCGAACACCTGCGCGGGACCAGAGGCCCGGACGCAAAATTCGCGCCTAATAAAAAGCCCCTAATGGGGCTTTCTTTAAACCATCTATTGCAATCTTCTTGCTAACAGACAGAGTCACGGACTTACTCAAGACACCGACATCTTGTGCCAAACTCTGGAATTGGTAGCGGGGGCAGGATTTGAACCTACGACCTTCGGGTTATGAGCCCGACGAGCTGCCAGACTGCTCCACCCCGCAACAAATCATAAAATCTTTGATTTACTACGATTCTCCCTGCAATCCTGCTGACCCACTGGCGTGTACAGTCAACAATCTACTTCGAATCACAGGGGCACGAATTGTACAGAGGCATTAGCGCTGCGGTCAAGCAAGAAGCCTGATTGGCGACAAATAAAACAATCGCCAAAGTTATTAACCTACCGCATTGCACTCCACAATCCGTACATTTTCAATTGGTGCCGAAGGCGAGACTCGAACTCGCACGACCATGGGTCACTACCCCCTCAAGATAGCGTGTCTACCAATTCCACCACTTCGGCGCACATTGAAAACTCTTGCATCGCGGCATCCGGCCGCACAACCACCACTCCGATAATATTGATCAGTTGCCTGCCGGCACCGCTGGCGCAGTGTCGTTCACTACCGGCACATCCGCAGCTCCAGAGACCGGCTGACCAGCATCTACCTGAGGGACATCCGTCAGAGGAGCCACTGGCTGACTCAGCAAATCCGGATTCACGATGGGCAACCCATCAATGATCCCGGCACTGGTGTTCTGCTTGGCATAGATAGCGAGAGTCAGACTGGTGATAAAAAACACAGTCGCCGCGATCGCAGTTGAGCGTGTCAGGAAGTTTCCAGAGCCCGCGCTGCCAAATACTGTTTGTGACGCGCCGCTGCCGAAGGCCGCACCCGCATCCGCACCCTTGCCCTGCTGCAGCAATACCAGGCCGATAATGGCAATTGCAGCTATTACGTGCACTACTACAACTATCGCTTCCATCTTCAGCTCACACTTTTGCAAATCGTTATAAATTCATCGGCCTTCAGGGAAGCACCACCCACCAGCCCACCATCGATATCAGCCTGGGCAAATAGCTCGCGGGCATTTCCCGCATTGACGCTGCCACCGTAAATGATACGAATCTGTCCTGCCACTTTGGCACTGCGTCTCGCCATCAATTCTCTGATGAACCGATGCATCTCCTGCGCCTGTCCTGCACTCGCTGTACGTCCGGTGCCAATTGCCCAGACCGGCTCGTAGGCAATGACCGCATCAGCCATCGCAGCCACGCCTGAGTGCTCGAGAACTGCATTCAATTGCGCCGCCACCACTTCTTCAGCTCGCCCCGCCTCTCGCTCGTCAAGCGTCTCCCCAAGACACAGTATCGGTCTCATCGAGTGTCGCAACACGGCAGAGAATTTCTCGGCAATTATTGCATCGGTCTCACCAGCCAGCTGTCTTCGTTCCGAGTGCCCTATGAGCACATAGCGAACGGAGAAATCTGCCAACATCGGACCAGCCACTTCTCCGGTATAAGCTCCGCAGGGTTGGCTGTGCACATTTTGCGCGCCAAGCTGCCAGTCACTGCCATCAAGCAACTGTTGACACATTTGCAGATACGGCGAAGGAGGGCAAACCACCAAATCGACAGCGTCAAACCCGAGCCCTGACTTTCTGATTAGCGCCTGCAACAAGTCAGCAATTGATTCTCTGGAGCCGTGCATTTTCCAGTTTCCAGCAACCAGGCTGCGGCGCATTCACATTACCTTGTGCAGAGAGTACAGAGGATGACATCTGACATCGGGAAAACGGGGCGCCA
>JBBTKA010000163.1:0-14825 GCA_038059145.1 Pseudomonadota bacterium | reverse complement strand
ACAAATGGCGGCCTTAGTGGCCTAAACCGTTATGCACTTCGGAGTTGAATCCGCGCGTCGATTTTGCTCCTGAAAAAAATTCAGCCCGGTTGTCCATAACACGACAACCGGGCTGATCTGCAAATAAAGTTTGACTTGGCGCAATTACCCCGTATACTCGCGGCCAGCCTGAATAGCGGCTATATTTATGTACTGCAAATCGATGCCCCGCCGTTAAGTCCTCGTTCTGTATCTCATATTTTATATTCGAATTCTTATGCTACCGATTCTTTCAGTGCTTGACGCCTGCGCGTTAATGAACCGAAGAATCAAAAAAATCTTTTTATTATTTTAGAAATACAGGACTACAAAATGTCAAACACAGTGACTGGCCAGGTTAAATTTTTCAACGAATCAAAAGGCTTCGGCTTCATTTCTCAGGCCAATGGCCCGGACGTATTCGTTCACTACAGCGCCATTCAGGACAGCGGTTTCAAAACTCTGGCAGAAGGTCAGCAGGTGAAATTCACCGTGACTCAAGGTCAGAAAGGCCCACAGGCTGAGAACGTCGTACCCTGCTAATTGCGTCGCGTCGTCCTTGGTGACGGCTCCGATTCGCAATAGCTGCTAACGCAATAAAAAGGCGGTGTCATTAACGGATGACACCGCCTTTTTATTTGGGCGCACGAAGAAAGCTTTCGTCAGGTTGCGAGGCGCAACCCGAGAATACCCGTCATGATCAACGCCAGAGAGATGAGCTTTTGCGCGTTGACACTTTCCCCCAGCAGCATCATTCCCACGATCGCCGTTCCGGCAATCCCGATACCCGTCCATATGGCGTAGGCAGTACTGACCGGCAACGTTCGCATCGCCATGGCCAGCAATAGCATGCTCGCGGCAATCGCTGCCACGATCACTACGCTCGGCAATGGCCTCGAAAATCCCTCTGTGTATTTCAATCCTACGGCCCAGACAATCTCAAGCAACCCGGCCAGCGTCAGCAGAATCCAGCTCATGGATAACACTCTCCAGTCGTAAAATCACGCTCCAAAAGAAAAGGGCACGTACCGTCAGGTACATGCCCTTTTCTCGTTCTTTACCGAGACAAATCAGGGAGTGACGTTAACCGTTACCCACTGATCGTGGAACAAACCGCCATCGTCCGCTCTGGCCCAGAGAACGTAAGTTCCCGGCTCATCGAAGGTGACGGATGTGTTGTACATACCATCCGCTGGAACCGGTGGAGGAACCCACAGCGCGCCCCAAGGAGAGTTGGCATCGGTACGGGTATCTTCCCAAGGCTTGACCTGGGGAGGATCGAACGTCACTTTGCCAGCACCACGGTACACGTTCCAGGACAGGAACAGTCCGTTAACCTTTCCCACGGTGATTCTTGTGGGCGGACGCATTATGCGACGCAGCTCGGTCTCCGGAGTACGCGGACCACGGGAAGCAGAAGGCTTCGGCAGACCGTCATCTTCGACCTTGGCGGTCAGGACCAGCGGCTCACCAACTCGAACAGTGCGCACGATCTCGTCACCGACACGATCACCCTGAACTGTTACGACAGGAGGTACGTTGGAGCGTGATTCAGGGCTGCTGGTACCGGCTCCGAGTGAGCCGGTCTCAGACGCAATCACCACATTGTCGATCACGTAGTCGCGAGCCAATGTGCCGTAGGCAACCTTGGTCACGCCGTTCGCCGTGATCGTCCAGGTAAGCTCCTTGTCACCCCAGTCCGCAGGAACCGGCACCTCAAAGGTGAACCGGTTGCGGCGCGGCAGGAAGTGAGTAGGCTGCCCGCGATCTTCTAGTCCCGGAGAGAAGAAATTTTCTGTCCCGACCGGGATATCCAACTCTTCTTCCCAGTTCTCGTTGTGATAACCGAAAATGAGGACGTAACTGCCATCCTCCTGCTGACGCCAGCCTTCATACGCAGGCTCAATATGCTGACCCTTGCGGTAAGTCTGAGCGTTCGCAGTTCCTGCAAGCAGAGCGAGTACCACGAAGAACGCGGCGGCAACGACTGCATTACGTTGCCTTGTAAAACTAAACAGGCCCATCAAATCAATCCCCTTGTGACGTTGCTACTTCGGCGGTGGCTTCTGCTGGTGGTACTGGCGCGACGAGCGGAGCCAGACACAGCGGGCAGCCAATCTGGTGGTCGTTCGGGCCAAGATTCAGCGTTTCACGACGATCAGCCATTTCCTGCAGGAACTGCTCTTCGCTCAGGGCAACACGCATACCCAGATCGATGAACATGTTGGTGACAGAACGGTTGCCGGAGCCTTGCCAGTTTCTGGAATCAGGCACGTTCGGGTTGGTTCTGGTGTTGTTCATGTAACCAACGATGTGCAGTACAGTGCCTTTCGGCAGCAGCGGTGCGGTGTGGTCAGCATAGGTGTAGCCGCGTACCCAGTTGTGGTCATAGCCCACGCAGGACAGCGTCTCTACCGTGTAACCCCAGATTGCTTCCAGACACATACGCTCGCCCGGGGCGTGCAGGTGCGGCTCGAAAGTCACGATCTTGGTGTGTTGCTCCAGTACGGAGTAGGCATGCAGCTCCTGATTGGCTTCGTTGCCAGTGATGCTGATGTCCACGCCATTGCCCAGACCGATCAGGGCTGGCTTGTACTTGGGCTCGTAGCCGATGGGGTGGAAACGGAAACCGATCAGCAGGTGACCAGTGGTGTCCACGCCAGTAGAGTGCAGGTGCACAGAGTCAGAGACGACATATGAGCCTTTCTTCAGCAGACGGCCGCTGTCCGGATCAAAGATGTCAGGGTTACGGGCAATCTCGTGCACAGGCCAGTTCACAGCCTGCTCGCCTTCAACGGCAACGAGATTCTCGTCGAGAACCTGTGTGCTCCAGATCATGTGGTGGAATATGTTGCGACCACCTACCGTACCGGCGGCGCCACTCTTGTCCACGTCATTGACTTCGATGATTTCAACGGAAGACACATAACGATCTTCTGTGATTGGAATCAGCGCGCGGGGGATATCGCCCCACCAGTCAGGAGCACCACCGAGAACGGTGATGTCGGCTGTCTGCACGATCAGGTCAGGCTCGCCGGCAGTCCAGGTGGCGCCAGCCGTCGGGAATTCGCGGGGGGGAGGCGCATCGGCCTCGTCACCCTTCGGTGAACCAGTGCGGGCCCAGGCAGAAATTGCCGCGATTTCTTCGTCGCTCAAGGAGGGGTCATCCTTGTAGTCCTGGATGCCGATATCCTTCTCAAGGTAGTACGGGGGCATGGCACCTGCACGATCACGCAGGCCAGTCTTGTATTCGATCAGACCAGCATACGGGGCCACTTCCTCGTAAGTCACCAACGACATTGGGGCCACACCACCAACGCGGTGGCAGTTCTGACAGCTGCGCTGCAGAATTGGCTCGATGTCCTTGTGGAAAGTCACGCTGCCTGGCTCGACAGCACTCTGGGCACCGGCGGCAGCGGGCAGCAGGAACGCTGCCACAGAAACGCACTTCGCAAGTGCAGACATACTCTTTACATTCACGCCTAACCGGGTCTTAAGCCGTACCAGTTCATTTGCAACTCGCACAGGGCACCTCCTTCGTCTGGTGGTAAAACATTATTGTTAATTCTTGGCAGCTCGTTAGAGCCGATACACACGCTGCATTTGAGCACAGCGACTGCAACCCGTCTTCCGTAAAGCGAAATTCCTGTTACTGATTCCTGAAAAAGCCGAATTCATTTCACGTCAGTCCAAGCCAAAGTGGACGGACTTGCTGATCCTGCCGATCCGCTGACGTTTTGTTCCCAATTTGGCGATAAAGACGCACAAAATGTAAGAGAATCAGAAGCAAGAGAATCAGGCGAAAGTCTACGAGCCAGACGACGGAAATTCAATTCATTGCAGCCTCCCAACGATTCGCCTGTCAACCGATAAGTCGCTTAAACGTTATTACCCCTGTGACACCGAAATCGGTGAACCCACGCGGTGGCACCTCGTACCCCGCTTAACAATCAACGTCGAAAGAGGAAGTCTCATGTTTATCAGGAAACTGCTCGTTATCTCCACACTGTTGGCAAGCAGCACCGTTGCCTTGCAAGGCTATGCCCAGGATGGCACTCGTCCAGTCAGGGATGGGGCCGTCCCGAACCAGAGTGACCGCATGCTGGAACGCCCTATGCCGCAGCGTCACGCACCCGGCCGCCTGATCCACAATATGGACAGCAACGGAGATCGCCTCATCAGCCAGGAAGAGTTCACAACCCAACAAACCGAGAATTACGAAAGACAGTTCGACAGCCGCGACATCAATGAGGATGGACTGCTCAGCGCCACGGAGTTCGGTCCCCGCCACCCGGCAGTGGATCCCGACATCGACATCGCGGCATTCCTTGCCTGTATCGCCGAGAACGGCGGCAATCCGGAGTTGGAGGAGGATCGCTTTGCAGCCTCCGATACCAACGCCGATGGCTCGGTGAGCAAGGAAGAGTTTTTCCTGCACCTGGAACAGCGTGCCTATGACCAGTTCGGCCGCATCGACAGCAATGACGATGGGCAGCTTGCAGCAGAAGAGTTGGCCAGCAACATGAAGGATCGCAATCTGCAGCGCCGCGCTTCCCGTCTGTGTCTGCGTGAGGCGGGTGATCCCTTCCTCTGATCCACACAGGTTATTCAATGCCCTTTAGGCCGGACTTGTCCGGCCTTTTTTTTGGGGCAACTTTCTCGGCGTGCTCAGCGTGGCGGGTTGACACGCTGAGGCGTGGGACGCTCTATCCTCGGCGCTTCTATTCGTGGGGCCTCTATCCGTGGACTTTCAACCCGAGGCACATCCACGCGCGGCGGTGTGGCACGTGGGGGTGTGGGACGGGGAAGCTCGACACGAGGAGGGGCGACACGGGGAGCATCAATGCCAGGCCTTTCAATTGCGGGCCGTTCAATCGCAGGCCTTTCAACTCCCGGTCGCTCTATTACAGGTCTGTCGATCTGGGGAGGCACCGCAGGGACCGCTGTCGCATCAGGGCGACTCTGCGGAACTTCGGGACGCGGCGCCTGCTGCTCCAACCGCTGTGCCTCAAAGCGCTCCCTAAGCATCTCGCGCTGTGCAGGAGGTAAGGTGCGGAACTGCCTCTGGATATCTCGCAGCCGCTGTTGTTGCCCTTGGGGAACTTCATTGAACTGGCGGAAACGCTGATTGATGATCTCGCGCTGTTCCTGCGGCAGTTGCTCAAAGCGTCGCTGCTGCTGCGCCTGCGCGCGCTCCTCTGGTGCCATCTGTTGCCATCGGCTGGCACCACGACGCAGACGCTCCTGACGGGCGGGAGTAAAGCTTTCCCACTGCTCCTGAACCTGATTCAGCAGGCTGCGCTCTTGCGGAGTCAGGGCACTCCAGGGGATGCTGTCCTGGGCTAATGTCAACGAAGCACACAGCATGGACAGCACGCCCAGCGCCAGCCTGCCGGCACGTCGGCTCGTCACCATTCTTTCTTGCCATCTAGTTGCTGTCATCGGATCCACCATCGTGCTGGTTCGCACCATTTACGTCTTCGCCTGCGTTGTCAGCATCAGCTGACACTACTGCTGTCTCGCTCTCTTTCAGCCCCTCATTCACCCCCTCCATCACCGCCTCCAGCAAACTCGCCAGCTCGGGGTCCTCGAGTGCTTGCGGATCTATCCATTCCCCATCGTCGGTTTCCCACTGACCAAGAAATTCAAGCAGCTCCAACGGCGGTGGCGCCGCTGTCGGTGCATCACTGCCAGACTGATCCGCCGCCCTGGCGCCGGACATCGCCAGCAACATCAACACCACCGGCAAGAGCGCTGCGCGTCTACAAACCATTGTCTGCCAGCCACTGATAAAACTCGAGATTCTCATACAATTCAAGGTCGTCCGCGGACGCCAGCACCAGACCTTCCTCGTTCATTGCGACGGGCATGGCTACGTCCGGCTCACGCACAGAGAAGAGAATGATCGTGGTTACCAGCACACACACAGACGCAAAAGCCCCGGCGGGAATGCCCAACCTGGGGTTCAGCAAACTGGGATTCAACAAACTGCCGAGAACACTCCACGCTCTGGCTTGCGGCTTCTGCCCCAACTGTCGGGCGGCACGCTGCAGCGCCTGCGCGCGAATGTCGTCAAGCCGCGCAGCCACAGCCGGAGGCAGGCCTCCCGCCGCATTCTCGTCAGAGAGCACCATGCCGGCACTCTGGACAAACGCGTCATGCTCGACGAGCCGCGCGAGAGCGACGCTGCGCATGGTGTCGAGACGCGCCTCGATGCGCGGCGGCAGCCCCTCGACACTCCTGTCGAGCATGGTCGCCACGCGTGCGGCAAAGCGCTCGTTGTCCTGTTCGTCAATCAATTTGCCATTAGTCTCTTGTTCCATCACCAGTGCTCGCCCAGTTGCTCTCGCAATGTATGTATTGCCCGCGAGTAATGCGTCTTGACACTGCCCTCCGCGCACGACATCGCCAGCGCAGTCTCTCGCACATCCAATCCCTCCCACACGCGCAACAGGAAGACCTGCTGCTGGCGCAGGGGCAACGCCTGCAACGCGCTCTGCAGTTTGGTCATGCTGCGCCCCAGCTGCACATGCTGCTCAGGAGATCTCTGCGCGTCATCGACGACGTTATTGAGCGGATCTTCGCCATCGTCGTCGCCAATCCCCAGCCAGCCACGAAAGCGGTTGCGCACCGAACTGCGGCGATGCCAATCGTTGATGCGGCTCTGCAGAATGCTGTAGAACAGCGGCCCCCATTCCTCTGCGCTGCGAGTGGCGTATTTCTCCACCAGCTTGAACATGGCGTCCTGCACCAGATCGAGCGCATCGTCCGAGTTATTGGTCGCGATCTGCGCTATCCGGTACGCCCTGCCCTGCACGTCGGCGAGGAACCTGTCCAGGTTTTGCAAGGTATCCAGTTGGGGTTGCTCCACGATGGATTCTATCTATTTGAAGTTATTGGGTGCCGATTCTTGCGATCGACACTGCCCTTGCAGATATAACGCACAACATCATGATCGGTTTACATGGTCAATACGCGCGCCCTATCAAAACAGATAATTACTATTTTGCTTGAAATAATTATTGTTTTGCAATAATTTATTTTCACGACACATTATCAGGAGATATGGCATGACTCCCACACTATCACCAGAGCTCAAACAGGCACAACAGCTTGCCGGCACCGCCCAGGTGTTTGCCGTCATCGCCCTGGTCATCATCGTGACTTCCATCGCGTTCGATGGCGGCGTACCCATTGGCGTCGCACTTTTCGATGACACTCTGGACTGGCGTGAGAAAGTCAGCCGCGTCGGTCTGCTCCTGGTCGCGCTGCTGCCAGCACTGCTATTTTTTGAGGCAGTCAATCGCCTGCGGCTCGCCCTGCAGCACTACGACAAAGGGGAATTCTTCAGCACGGATGCGTCGATGCGGGTGGCACAGGCGGGTGATTTTGCAATTGAGGGGATGGTCGCCGTGATCCTCGTTGTCCCCAACCTGACAATGTGGATTACCCACGGCGGTGGCTTTGACATGCAGCTGGAATCCACCACGATCGGGATGCTGGCGTTCGCCTGCTTCGTCGCTGCAGTGGGCCGTATTCTTACCGCCGCGACTCAGCTCAAAGCCGAGAACGATGCGTTCGTATGAAGACCATCATCGTTCGCCTGGATGTCATGCTCGCCCGGCGCAAGATGCGCGCAAAGGATCTTGCCGAACAGATCGGCATCACCGAGGCCAATCTGTCACTGTTACGCACGGGCAAAGTGAAGGGCGTGCGTTTTGATACGCTGGCAAAGCTCTGCGACGTGCTGGACTGTACGCCGGGTGATTTGCTGGATATCGGGGAGGCAGAAGAGGGTTGAACTAAGTCATGCCGTGGGTTATTTTCCCACAAAACCCTTCGTCCCACGGAATACCTCGGCAATCAAAGGACTCTGAACCCAAGATGAAACAAGTCTCCAAGGCAGTTTTTGCAACACTCCTCTTCCTTTTTTTCTGTACCCAAGTGCTGGGCGCAGACAGAGTGACCTTGTCCGGCACGCTCTCGCAGGCCGCATGTCCTGCGGCTTGCGGCGCCTGCTGCGGGAACTTTCTACTTCAGGATACCAGCGGCCAGATCAACCTCAGCGTGGGCAACAGTTTCGTCGACCTGACCGGAATCACTGACGGCAAGGTGATCAAGCGCTTCAGCGGTTCCTTCTATGCCGGAGCCGGATTGTGTGGCATTGGCCAGTGCAATTTGTTTGTGATCGAGGAGATCGACAAGGAGACGGTTGCGGAGACCGTCTATGATCAAAAGAAGGACACCCTGGCGATTCCCTCCGCAACGATCAGCGGTACCAGCGACCATTTTGCTGTCACACTCAAACCACCCTTCAATATCGACAGCATTACCGCGATCGGCAAGGGCAAATTTGCGGCGCAGGGACAGAGCTGCGCAAGCCTCGCCGATCAATGTGCGACCGGGCTCAGCTGCGTCAGCTACTTCGGAATCGCGGGCGGTTCAGGCCCGGAGTTCAAGACCTGTGAAATTCCTTGCTCCATGCCAGGCGCGATGTGTCCGAGCGGTCAGGCATGCGTCACGATCGCCGACGGCCCGGGCCGCGTATGTCAGGTGGTCGCCAAGTAGGCAGCGGCAGAACGATTTCGCTTATGACGAGGAATCGCGAGTGATTTTCTCCAGCACCTGGCGCAACTGCTCGCGACTCTCGGCTGTCAGCAGCTCCGGCTGATACTGTAACTGGAAGCCCTCCTGACTGAGGGTTTGCACGCCATCGACCGCCTCATCCATCAGGACTTTGTAGAGCTGCACCGGCTGCGAGATACCCTTGGGGGTGACCTTGCCGACCGGCAGACTGGCGAATTTCTCGCGCACCAGCAGATACGTATCTTCGGAAATATAGACGGTGCCCGGCTCCGCCATGTTCTCAATACGACTGGCAAGATTGACCGCCGACCCGACGATTGTGTAGTCCATCCGGCTTTCGGTGCCAAAATTGCCCACCGTACAATAGCCTGTATGAATCCCGACGCGAATCACGAACGGCTTGGTGTACCCGGCAGCTCGCCATTCCCTGTGCAGTTCACGGACCCGCCTCTGCATGGACAGTGACATCTCCACACATAGCAGCGCATCTTCCTCTACTCCGCGTGAATGAGGATCCCCAAAGAAGATCATGATGGCATCGCCAATATACTTGTCGACAGTCGCGCCGTAGCGCAAGGCGATGTCCGTCATCTCACGCAGATATTGGTTCAGCAGCGCGGTCAGGTCCTCTGACTCCATTTGATCCGTGGTCCCGGTGAAATTGACGATATCGGAAAAGAAGATGGTGAGCTTCTTCCGCGACGAGCCCAGCTTCACGTCCTTCTCGCCGGAGAATATCGATTCGTAAATCTGCGGAGACAGGTACTTCGACAACTTGTTCGACAGTGTCTGCAGCATCTCCGCACGATTCTTCTCCTGCGCCAGCTTGAGATGGTTCTCACCTTCCTCCTTCAAGCGTGCGATCAAATCCTGCATACCTTGAATCATGGCGTTGAATGCCGAGGCGAGATTGCCAATCTCGTCTGAGCGGTCCACTGTGACGCGCTGACTGTAGTCATGAGTCTTGGAGATCGAGCGCGCAGTCGAGGAGAGCAGCAATATCGGACGCAGGATGTAACTGGCGGCCAGAAATGCAATCGCGCTGATAATGAGCGTGCCGATTACCAAGGCAATCAGGAAATTTCTCGTGAAGCGGTCCAGCACCGCAAAGGCAAAGTCCCGATTCTGCTCAAAGAGGATCCCGATCTCGGGCCGCATACCAACGACGCCACTGACACTCAACGCATCCTCGCTCTGCATCTGGCTTGGGTAGCGCTCCCCATTCACGAGCAGCGCGTACCTGAAATTATCGTCGTTGGCAAAATAGCGGGTCAGGTTTGACATCTCATAACGCACCCGCAAGGTGCCGATGTTGTCATTGTTGAAGGTCGAGAATAGCGGGACCTCCATGAAAGACTCGCCGTCGAACGGGGATCCTATCGAATCCAGCGCCGTGGACGCGACCACCTGGCCGCTGGTGTCCACGACATCGAAGTCGCCATCCAGCGCCAGGTCATCTTTTTTCAGAAGCAGCAAATTGACTATGCGACGGTCGAGGTCTCCGGTCAGCACATCGTTCATGATGTCCAGGGACGCAATGAACTCGATGTCGTTTTGCAGAGACTGCAAGCTTTGATCAAGCCGATCGATAGTGACTCCCAGCTGGTACTCCATGTCTTCCATGAGACGACTCTCGACGTCATTCCGATAGGCGTTGCCCAGAAAAGTCATCGTCACCACGTAGGGAACGAGACTCAGGAGTATCAACAACAGAATTGTCTTGGCCTTAAAACTCATGGAGAACCTTCAAGCTGTCATCCACCATGGAGATAGGCAGATAGCCGATGGCACCATCGACCCTTTCAATAAAGGTCTTGATTGATTGCAGCGAAGCCTGGGTGGCGGGAGGCTTGATGCCTTGAAAGTGACTCGTGACCCAGTACTGATTGATCTGGGCACGATCCATTTGCAGTACCTGGCTTTCAAAGCGCGTGCGGACCGCCTCCTCTCCCAGAAGATTGATCGGCACCAACGGAACATCGCCCTCGAAGCTGCGCCGGCGCAGGAAAATATCCCGCAGGCGTTCCGAATCCAATGTCTCAATCGGGCTGTTGCGAGCGACCACCACGGCATACTCCGCCGCTTCCGCAACGGAGACCAGGATAATCGATAGCAGCAGGACTATGCGCATCAGAACAGGACTGAAAATGAAGAGACGAAACGGTTATTGGAGGATTCCTGGTGCCACTGGTACTCAAACTTCAATGACACCGGGAAGACCGGCCGGAAGCTGTACCCCAGAATTCCGATGCGCTCGGGCACCGCGGCGCCAGTGTCGTGAAAGTATTCAAAGCGGCTGATCAGTGAGTGACGCGGTTTGTAACGGTATTCCCCTTGCACATAGACAGCCTTGGAACGTGCCCGGCCAACCCCGGGCGCTGACTCGGTATTGACGATGCCTTCGGCAATGAGACTGTAGCGCTCGTTGTCGAAGCGACTGTTCAGCTGCCAGTAGCGCGTGGCAGTGCGAGTACCCGAAGTGCTGCCAACTGCCTCCTTGAATCGACCCGCGCTGCCGCCAATCTGCCAACCGTTCCCGTACTGCTTCGCCAGCGCGAAGCCGTAGTGACTCTCGGGCTTGATGTTGATGTTGTCTTCGTCCATATCCCTGCTGTTCTGCAGATAGACGTGATAGGTAACGTCACCACCCAGCGGCGCGAAGCCGTGCAGGTCGATGCCGGTAAGGAACTTGGGGACCATCTCCCTGCTGAAGCGGGGGCTGGAACTGGTCTCGCGCAGGACATTGATGGGCTGCTGGTTCCAATAGCCAACCGGGGTAATCTGCTTGCCTGCTCGCACCGACAATTGATCAGAGTGCTTGTAGTCGAAATACAGTCTTTCGATGGTGGGTGGAAAATTGCTGGAGCGGGTGTCGCGCTCAAAATCGGCGACATAGGCATTGACGGATTCCAGCTCCAGCAGATAGGAAAAGCGCTTGTTGAATTCGCCGTAGGCCATGACAGCGACGTCATCCAACTGCAGAAGGTGCTCATCGGACGACTTTTCATATTCGGTGGAAAAATAGCCGCCCAAGGTAAGCCAGTCGTTGACGGACTTGCCGAGGCCTATCTCATAACTGGAGTCCTGCGCCAGGACCGGACTCTGAAGCAAACACAGCGCCATGCACGCGCCAATGACTCTGGATTCGACAAGCTTCATGAATACTTTGACGTTGTTGATGGAAATTCCTTTATAAGAGATTAGACAATTTTAGGCAACCAGATCGCCCAGCAGCACTCCTACGCCATAGGCAAGCAGCGCGGCAAGTCCACCGATCACTACCGTTTCCAGCCCGGAGCGATACCAGCTCCGTTCCACGTAGCGCCCCTTCATCGCACCGACGGCGAAGAACGCCAGCATGGTGACTCCAATACTGACACCGTAAGGATCGGCAACCAGCCCCTCTCGCCACCAATTCAACAGAAATGGAATCAACGGCAGCGAGCCCGACAGCAGGAACGCTATGAAAGTGACAAGCCCGGCCATGCCCGCATTGACGCCCTGCAGACTCAAGCCATATTCCTCTTGCACCATCGCATCCACCCAGCGCTGCCGATCGGAGGTGATGACTTCGACCACCTCCTCGAGCTGCTGCCCGCTGAAGCCCTTCGCCGCGTAGATCTGGCGAATCTCCTCGCGCTCACCTTCGGGATCAAGAGCAATGTGCCCCTCTTCCGTGACACGCACACTCTCCAGGCGCTGACTCTCGGCACGCGTGCCCAGATAGTTGCTGATGGCCATGCTGAAGCCATCCGCGAATATATTGGCCAGCCCCAGCACGATAATCACCGAACTCGCCAATCCGCCGCCGGCAACCCCGGACACAACGGCGAGTGTCGTCACGGCTCCATCGATGGCCCCGTACACAAAGTCCTTCAGATAGACCTGGCGCGGACCGGCAGCGAGACGATCTGCAATGGCTGCGGGACTGTGATCATGCATCGTGCGCTTGGTGGTTTTTGGCATGCAAGGCTCGGACAGACGATAGGCTTGGAAGCATCGTGGAACGTTTTGGGCGCCGGATCAAGTCATGGAGGAAGGCAATCTGTATAAAGCAAAAAAGGAGAGCCGAACGTGACACGTCCAACTCTCCTTTCTTTATATTGCGGGTCCAGCGCTAACTGCCTGTGCGGCAGCCAAGCCCTCAGCTGGAGCGATACAGGATTGTGGTTGTAGGCGCAGGCTTGCGCTGCGGCTGACCGGACGAGGCCGGACGGCCAGCTGAACGGCCGTCTGTAGAGTAGCTCGTCGCTCGCCCACGATTTTCAGTGCTACCGCCTGCATTACCACGGTCACCATATGGGCGCGGATTTGCATTGCGCGGATTGCTGCGACCATCGGCACCACGGCCCTGCGAGCCACGATTGTCAGAGGTTCGCACGGGAGTAATCTCTCCGTAGGTGCCACGATTGCCACTACTGCTGCGCGGGGCTTCGTTACGCTGCGAATCGCCTCTCGGCGCGCTGCTTCTTGGTGAATCGCTGCGCTGTCCTTCACTGCGATGGCCTTCACCTCGCTGTCCTTCACCCCTCTGCGAGCCATTGCGCGGCGACCGATTCTGAGCATTCCCACCGCCACGTGAAGGCGACGTCATCGGCTTGGCTGTGGCGAAATTCTCGGTGGACTTGAAGCCTTCCAGTTCGATGCGTTCAATGGGACGCTTGAGCAGTCGCTCAATATCCTTGAGCATCTTGTTCTCTTCACCACATACCAGCGAAATCGCGTGACCATTGACGCCCGCACGACCGGTGCGGCCGATACGGTGCACATAGTCTTCCGGTACATTCGGCAGATCATAATTCACCACTTGCGGCAGCTGGTCGATGTCGATACCACGCGCCGCGATGTCAGTCGCCACCAGAATCTGCAGTTTGCCTTCCTTGAAGCGCTCCAACACTTTGGTTCTATGGGCCTGACTCTTGTTGCCGTGAATCGCAGCGGCGTGAATGCCATCGTCTTCAAGCTGTTTCACCAGCTTGTTGGCACCATGCTTGGTGCGGCTGAACACCAGCGCCTGATACCAGTCCTGCGACTTTATCAAGTGCTTGAGCAATTCAGTCTTGCGCCCCTTGTCGACGATGTAGAGATTCTGCTCGACGAGCTCAGTTGCGGTGTTCATCGGCGCGACACTGATCTGTACGGGGTCATTCAGCAAACCGCGGGCAAGCCCCTGAATCTCCGGCGAGAACGTTGCCGAGAACATGAGGTTCTGACGCTGTTTCGGCAGCTTATTGAGAATTTTCTTGATGTCGTTGATGAAGCCCATGTCCAGCATGCGGTCCGCTTCATCGAGAATCAGTGTGTTGATCTGATCAAACTTGATGGCGTTCTGCTGGAACAGATCCAGCAGACGCCCCGGTGTAGCCACCAGAATCTCGACGCCAGCACGCAGCTTCAACATCTGCGGATTGATCTTCACACCGCCGAAAACGACGGTAGAGCGCAGGTTCAGATACTTGCCATAAGTCTCGATACTATCGTGCACCTGAGCGGCAAGTTCGCGGGTTGGTGTCAACACCAGTGCGCGGGTCTGATTGGCGCCGGCACGCGGCCCCTCGGAGAGACGCTGCAGCAGTGGCAATGTGAAGCCGGCGGTTTTGCCGGTGCCGGTCTGCGCAGAAGCCATGATGTCATGGCCCTTCAGAATCAGGGGGATGGCCTGTTCCTGGATAGGAGTTGGCTCGGTGTATTCTTGTTCGAGTACGGCTTTCAGCAGGGCTGGACACAGCCCCAGATTTTCAAAACTCATTAATAATTTCCTGGATGTGCCATGCGGCACTTTTAATAATATCCGGCGCACGCGATCGGACACAAAGTGTCATGCAGCGGGTCAGATAAGGATAAAAAGGGCAAACGAAAACGCAGTATTCCGTTTTTCAGTGAAATGTTTGTTATTGGATTTCACTACGTTGCTGGATTGCCAATTATTGTGCGATAAACACAGTGCGGCATGCAGTAATTGGCACTCAGAGGAGGAGGTAAAAGCAGCACGGGGCCGCGACCACCAGACAATTAACGATGACGCCTTTGATCTCGATGATCAAAGCTCGGGCGGCACTGTAACACAGTTGGTGATGCTTACCTAATCAATGATTTGGCTTGCAATTACTTCGTAGCCCGAACTGTGCTGTGGGGGAGTGGCAATCAGGACACGCCCGTGAATACGTCCCTGTAGGGCTCGATCGCGCCATCCATGGCGCTCAACGGTCCTGAGTGCCACT
>JBBTKA010000162.1:0-9270 GCA_038059145.1 Pseudomonadota bacterium | reverse complement strand
GCAGCGGCGTCTCCCGGCACTTCTTCCTGGGCATCGGCGTAATTCTGCTGACGGGGATGCTGCGTTATTTCGGTTTGATCGGTGACTACGTTGGCGGGGCGGTGCTGTTCATCGTCTTCGCCGGCGTGATGCTCGGCGCGGCGCAATACTGGCGACGGCATCAGGGAGACGCAACATGAAGCGGCCCTCGTCAGCGGTGCTCGTCGGCGCAGCGATCGCGCTGCAGGTGTTGATTCTCATCGGCATGGTAGTGAACGCCGCGCTCCCACTGATGACTGGCACCGACATCGCGGTGCGCACCCGGCCCATCGATCCGCGCGATTTGTTTCGCGGCAATTATGCGCAACTCGGTTATGACTTCTCGCGTGTTCCGCTGCAGGCGCTGATGTCGGCGGCGCCGCTGCGCACGGGTGAAGTGGTGTATGTGTCATTGCGGCAGGGCGGGGATGGTTTGTATGAATTTGCGACGGCTTCTTTGGAGCAACCTGAAGACGGCGTGTTTCTGCGTGGGCGGGTCGAGTACGTGATGGAAGATCAGGTGAGTGTGCTCTACGGCATCGAGGCGTTCTTCGCGCCGAAGGAAACGGCATTGGCGCTGGAGCAAACGCTGCGCGAGCGGGCTGTGGCGACGCTGGCGGTGTCTGGGAGCGGGCGGGCGCGGATCAGGACTGTTGGGGCAGAGTAAAATTGAGCTGCGGGGTCAGGGTAAAAATACGGGGTGTATTTTTACGCTGACCCCAAAAATCGCGTGCAGGCACGCTCCCACAGGTGTGGGTCAGTCGCGCAGCGCGAAAGTTGACATCGCGTGGCCGGAGACGACTGTGATGTACTGCACACCGTCCACCATGAAGGTGATCGGCGCCATGACGATCTGGCCGCCGAGGCTGGCCTTCCACAGGAGCTCGCCGGTGCGGGCATCCAGCGAGTGGAAATGACCTTCGCGGCCGCCAGTAAAGAGCAGATCGCTGGCGGTGGTCAGCATGCCGCTGTCACTCACGTCGAACTGTTCGTACTTCCACTTCGGCTCGCCAGTCTCCGGGTCCATTGCCATCAGTGCCGCATGGCCCACTTCATCGGTCCACGTGTTGATGGGGTTGGTACGGCCGATGCCGACGCCCGGTGCGCCCTGTGCGGGAGTCAGCACGGTGAAGCCGCCGCCCAGGAATGCACGGCCGGGTTCGTACTCTTGTTCCTCGGCGCGGTAGATGGTGGCGTAGTCTTCCCAGGCGCTGAAGTAAAACAGACCAGTGCGCGGGCTGTATGACGGCGGATACCAGTTGGTGGCACCCTGGTTGCCCGGCCAGGTCGGCATGCCTTCCGGCTGCGGCGTCGCAATCGGTCGGCCGTTCTCATCCAGACCGCTCGACCAGTTCACTTTCACGTAGTTCTTGCCGAGCAAATATTTGCCGGTGACGCGATCGAGCACATAGAAATAACCGTTGCGGTTAGCCCAGAGCATCAACTTGGAGGGCGTGCCGTTCCAGTCCATGTCCACCAGCAGCGGCACCTGCACGGCGTCGTAGTCATAACCGTCGTTAGGGGTGAATTGGAAGTGCCACTTCAGTTCGCCGGTGTCCGCATCGAGCGCGACAACAGAGTCCGAATACAGATTGTCGCCGGGACGCTGTGCGGCGTTCCAGTCCGGGCCGGGATTGCCCACGCCCCAATAGGTCAGGTTCAATTCGGGGTCGAAGGAGCCGGTGATCCACACAGGCGCGCCGCCGTGCTCCCAATCATCACCTTCCCAGCTTTCGTGGCCGGGCTCGCCGGGGCCGGGGATGGTGTAGAACTTCCAGGCTTCTTCGCCGGTTTCCGCGTCGTAAGCCACCACGAAACCGCGAATGCCGTACTCGCCGCCGCCCACGCCGACGATGACCTTGTCCTTGACGATCAGCGGTGCCATGGTGATCGAGTAGGCGTAGTTCACATCGCCCACCTTTACCTTCCACAGCGGCTTGCCATTGATGCGGTCGATGGCGATCAGGTGGGCGTCCTGCGTGCCCATATACACCTTGTCGCCCAGCACCGCGACGCCGCGATTGTTCGCACCACAGCAGACGCGGGCGTTCTCGGCATTGGTGTGACGATACATCCAGAACACGCGACCGGAGACGGCATCCACCGCCATCACGTCGTTCGGACGCTGGGTGATGTACATGATGCCATCGACGACAATCGGGTTGGTCTGCCAGGCGCCGAACACCTGATTCTGCAGAGTCCACTTCACTTCGAGGTCATCGACGTTGCGCGGCGTCACCTGATCCAGTTCGCTGTAACGCTGACTGGAATAACTGCCGTTATACGTGAGCCAGTTCTGCGGTTCGTCGGCGGCATTGAGGATGCGGTCGTAGGTGACCTGTTGGTCTTGCGCACTGGCGGTCAGCGAACCGAACAAGCTGCCAATACTGAGAGTGACGATCAAAAGTGTGTGCAGCGTTCTCATTGCAGGCCTCGCAGTGTCAGCAGGTAGCCGACCAGATCAGCGACTTCTTCGCTGGAAAGAGTAGTGGGTTGGTGGACTGGCTCGCTGCTGAGTTCGTAACTGACCAGATCCTCCTTGAAGAAGGAGCGCAGTTGCTCGTTGGAGTCGATCAGCTGCACGCTGTAGGTGTCTTCATTCAGGCGTCTGCCGAACACGGTCTCCTCACGTCGCGTGACGATGCGTACGGCGCGGTTGATCGGCAGCAGTGTCGCCGCCGGGTCGACCATGCTGTTCTGCAGAATCGCCGGGGTGCGCAGGATGCCGATCTCGCTCAGGTCCGGCGCAGTGCGCGGTCCCTTGCCGTTGACGCGATGACAGCCAGCGCAGTCGCCCTTGCCTTCGAACAGCGCCTTGCCGCGTGTCGGGTCACCGATGCTGATGGCCACACCCGAGGGGTCGAAGCCCGCGCGGATATAGGCGATCACCCCATTCAACTCCTCCGGGCGCAGCGTAAAGGCCGGCATGCGGCCGCCGGCAGCGCCTTCGGAGATGACACGCACGAGATCGTCGTCGGTCCGCGCCGTGCGGAACTGACCCAGCCGCAGATTGATGCCATCCACGGTCTCGCCCTGCGGCCCGTGACACAGGGCGCATTGCTGCACGTAAACGCGCGATCCTGCGAGGATCGCTTCGCTGGTGTACTGGTGGTCGGATTCCTGAGCCAGACTCTGGCCGCCCGCTGTGAGCAGCAGGAGACAGGTGAGGTGATGCAAGAAGTGCGTGAAAAGGGGACTGAAAAGGGATTTGTGCCGTTGCTTCTGATGCGGATAGGTCACGATAGGCAGCCTGTAGTGGTTTTTGTTATGTTCTGCGGCAAGCAGAATAATCCCAAATTTTCCAATGGTCTATTTATTAGTAATGCATCGATAAATGACCTATGGATAAGCGCATCCATGCCGGTAGAATGGTCGCCCAATAGCCAGCCGCAGAGCTGGCATCTGTAGAGGGTTCTGCCTGGAACTCCATCTGGACCGTGTATGTTGAGTCACACCGCTGTCATGCCTCGTCTGCGCGTATTCGTCGCTGCGCTCGCGCTTGTTCTGCTCAGTGCCTGTCAGGCGGGCAATGTGCCGCGCTTCGATCGCCAGGTGCTCGATGAATCCTTCGCCGGAGGTTACGGCGTCGAGATCGCCGATGTGGACGGCGATGGTCTCGACGATATCGTCAGTCTCGCCACCTCACCCGCGCAGTTTGTCTGGTACCACAATCCCGATTGGCGCAAGTACGTCATCACCAGAGAATCCGCAGGCAATATTGCTACCGCTCCCCATGACATCGACAGTGATGGCGATGTCGATCTCGTGCTCGCCAGCGCCTTCAATCTCAGTGCTTCCACAGAAGGCGGGCTGGTGCACTGGCTGGAGAATCCGGGGAATCCGATGATCGATCAGAACTGGCCCCGCCACCTCATCGATCAGATACCGACCTCGCACCGGGTGCGCTGGGCAGACGTCAATGGGGATGGCATCAAGGAGCTGATCAACCTGCCAATCATCGGCGTCGGTGCCGTCGCGCCGGACTATGCGGTTGGCGCGCAGCTGACGGCCTACACGGTGCCTGCTCATCCCCGCACCGAGCGATGGGGCAAGGTGGTCATCAGCGACACGCTGGAAGTTGCCCACGGTCTGGGAATCCTGGACTGGGACGCCGATGGGCGGGACGATCTGCTGATCGCCAGTTTTGGTGGCGTGGAACTGATTCAACTTGCGTCACACGGCCGTTTCGTGGACCAGAGTACGATCGGTGTGGGCAAGGAAGGCCTGCGGCCCGAGCGCGGCAGCAGTGAGGTCGGCGTGGGGATGTTGCGCGATCACGGGCGCTTCGTCGCCAGCATTGAGCCCTGGCATGGGAATGAAGTGGTGGTCTACCGGCCGGATGCCACAGGCGCTCTGCCCTGGCTGCGGCAGGTGATCGAGACCGAAATGGTCGGCGGCCATGCGCTGATCACCGCCGATCTGAACAACGACGGTAACGACGAGATCATCGCCGGACATCGTTCGAGCCCCTTCGGTCTGTACGTCTATCGTTATGTCCACGACAACGAGCAGGACTTTCCACAGTGGGTTCGCAGCACGCTTGACGCCGGTGGCATCGGGGTCGCCGGACTGGTCGCCGGAGATTTCAACAGTGATGGCTTCAAGGACATCGTGGCAGTGGGAAGCGCCACCGCCAACGTGGTGCTGTTCGAGAATCATGGGCGCTGAACAGCACCCATGCGCCTAAGTGCTATCTATTCGCCAGCCGCTTTCGGCGGCACCAGATTGCCAGCGATCCAGACCTGACTCACTGACTTGGTGTTGTTGATGTCTTCCAGCGGATTGCGATCGAGCACCACCACATCCGCCCATTTGCCCTCTTCCAGCGTGCCCAGATAATTCAAGCCCAGACACTCCGCCGCCACCGAGGTCGCTGACTGCAGCACCTGCATCGGCGTCATGCCCGCCTCCACCATCATGCTCATCTCCAGATGTTCGAAGTAGCCCTGGAAGCGCGTCACCGGTCCGCTGTCGGTACCCATGGCGATCTTCACGCCGGCGTCCGACAGCAGCTTGAGGTTGGTGATCGCCCTCGGCAGTGCGATGTTCTTGTAGTGCTGAGCATTGGCGCTGTCGCGCATGGCCTGCTGGCGTTGGGGTTCACGCAGCGTGCTGATCACTGCCGGGTCCACTTCCTTGCTGAAGAAGGGATCGCTGAAAAACGCGGGTTCACTTTCATAGACGAAGGTGGACACCTCGCGGGTCAGCGTGGGGCTGTAACAAACGTTGGCGCCCTTCATGGCATCAATGAACTCCTGGTCCACCTCGGCGTCGCGCACGCTGTGGGCGATGAAGTCGGCGCCCGCTGCCAGCGTCGCCTTGGCATCGGCAAGCGTGTAGGTGTGCACGGCCAGCGGGATGCCACGTACCTCGGCCTGGTCGGCGATGGCCTTGTAGATTTCTGGCGCCGTCTTGCTGGTGCGGCCGAGGTTGTCATCCACGCGAATCTTGAGGAAATTGGGGTTCTGCTCGGCGATGCCATTGACGTGCCGCAGCGCGTCCTCGACTGTCGTGGCGGCAATTACCGGGCCGGCCACCATCAGGCGTGCGTAATTGATAAAGATCGGGTCCTGTTCATTGCGGATGGCAAAGGCTTCGTACTCGTCATCGCCCAGGCTGTTGACAGTGGTGATGCCATAGCGCGCATAGAGTCGCAGCTGGCGCCCGAGGTTTTCGACATCGTAAAAACCTGTCTCCAGACCCTTCACGCCGCCGACGTGGCCATGGGCGTTGATCAGCCCGGGAATGAGTGTCTTGCCGCTGACGTCGATGCGCTCCGCCCCCTCTGGAATGTTTACGGACGCGGCAGGCCCGACGGCGACGATGCGCCCGCCGGTGCTGACGATCACGCCATTCTCGATGGTGGCCGCCCCGGTGCCATCGATGATGTTGCCGCCGACGAAGGCGACAGTGCCTTCTCCCGCAACCGCGCTGGCGCTCAGGCAGGCAATCGACAGCGCCAGCAGTGTTCTTCTGGTGTTGCGGTACAGGTTGTTGTTCTTGTTGTCGTACATGTTGCTGTGCCTCTTTTGAGAACCTGGTATTGAGTACGTGGTTTTGAGAGTCTGGCTGCCGAATTGACAGGCGAACGGGAGTTGTAGGTTAATGCTTTCAGCGAATAAAACAATCACAGATGCCGGAGCGGACGAGTCAGCATGGAAAATATGGAAATCAACACCGACGTCTTGCTGGACCTGCTTTACACCTACAGCCCCAGGGTTGGCGCGGCGCTGCTGACGCTTTTCATCGGTCTGTGGGTCGCCAATTTTCTTGTCGATTTCATCAAGACCTTGCTGACGCGCAGCAAAGACGACCCGTCATTGCAAACCTTCCTCAGCAGCCTGTTCGGGATTCTCTTCAAGATCATGGTCTACATCACCGCGCTGGGCGTGCTTGGCGTGGCGATGACCTCGTTCGTCGCCATTCTGGCCTCGGCGGGTCTGGCGATTGGTCTGGCGCTGTCCGGCACCCTGCAGAATTTTGCGGGCGGCGTGATGATTCTGTTCTTCAAGACCTTCAAGGTTGGTGACGTCATCGATGCTCAGGGACACACGGGCATGGTGAAGGAGATCCAGATCTTCGTCACGATACTGACCACGGCCGACAACAAGACCATCATCGTGCCCAACGGGCCGTTGGCGACAGGGACCTTGACCAATTACTCCACCCAGCCGACGCGCCGCGTGGATTGGACATTCGCGATAGCTTATGGCGACGATGTCGATCACGCCTATGCCGTGTTGAAACAACTGGTCGTCGAGGATGCGCGCATTCTTGCTGATCCGGAGCCGTTGTATGCCGTCGGTGCGCTGGCCGAGAGTTCGGTGAATATCGTGGTACGCGTGTGGGTGAATGCGCTGGACTACTGGCCGGTGTTCTTCCGCATGAACGAGCAGGTCTACAAGCGTTTCGCGCAGGAGGGACTCACGATTCCCAGGCCGCAGCGGGATGTGCATATTCATCAGGAGAAATAGATCACAGTTCCGCTTCAACACGCTGTTAGAATCCGGCGTGACGATTAGAATCACACACAACGTTGACTATATGACTCAGGAGAGCCGCATGAAGAAAAATTCCTTTTTTAGAAAGAGCCTCACGTCTTTGTTGCTGACTGTGTTTACGCTGCTCAGCGTGCAGACGCCGGCAATGGCCGACATTGTCAGCACGGATCAGCTTGCTTACGAGCAACAAACCCAGACTCAGCGCGACGCAGTGAAGAACTTCCTCTCGCGTGATGACGTCGTCGCACAACTGGTTGAGCGTGGCGTGGATGTTGCCGATGCTCAGCAGCGCGTGGACAGCCTCACCAGTGCCGAGCTCAATGCACTGTCGGAAAAAATTGATCTGCTGCCGGCGGGCGAAGGCGGTGTGGGTCTGGTGATCGGCATCATCGTCGTCTTCATGCTGCTGGACATTGCCGGTGTCACCGATATTTTCCCAGCCATCTGATGCAACACGTCGGGTGCTGAAAGCATGCGACCTGCTTCCTTCCGGCATCTGACTCTCGCATTTCTATTCCTGCTCATGACTGGGTGTGCTGCGGCGCCCCAGTCTGCAGCGTTGTTGCAACAGACGCTGCCGCCCGCAGACCTGCACGCAACAGCGCTGCTCGACAGCGTCCCGTTCTACCCCCAGGAAGATTATCAATGCGGCCCCGCCGCGCTGGCCACCGTGCTGCAGGCCAGTCGTATTTCTGTGACTCCCGATTCCCTCGTCTCGCAAGTCTATGTGCCCGCCCGTCAGGGAACGCTGCAGATCGAAATGCTGGCCGCGCCCCGGCGCTATGGTCGCGTTACGCACGTCCTGCCACCCGACCTCGAAGGTGTGCTGCGCGAAGTGCAGGGTGGCAGGCCAGTGCTGGTGATGCAGAATCTCGGCCTCGACTGGTACCCGCAATGGCACTACGCGGTGGTGGTCGGCTACGACTTGAATGCTGGAGAGCTGATCCTGCGCTCTGGCCTGATTCGTGATTATCGTCTGGCACTGCCGGTGTTCGAGCGCACCTGGCAGCGCGCCGGGCACTGGGCTGTGCTGGTGCTTCCGCCCGGTGAGATGCCGTTGCACACGAGCTCACAGAGTTACTTCGACGCAGTCTCAGCCTTCGTCAGCGCGCAGTCGTCGGCAGAAGAGCTCAGTGCGTCGGCACACACGGATCAGCTTGCTGGCATTGGCGAGGCGTGGCGCGTTGGTGCGCAGCGTTGGCCGGAGAGCCAGTTGCTTGGGATGGCGTACGGAAATCACGTCTATGGGCAGGGCGCACTGGCGCTGGCAGCAGAGGTCTACCAACAGGTGCTCGCTGCACATCCTGACTACGCGGCAGCGCACAACAATCTCGCGCAGGTGTTGCTGGAGCAGGGGCGCTTGGAGGCGGCGGAAACCCATGCCCGGCGCGCGGTCGAGCTCGGTGGCGAGTTCGCGGAAACCTATCGGCGCACGTTGCAGGCTGTTGAGTCTGCGCGGACGCGTTAAGCAAGGTCTGGCGTAAACTTCCGCCCGGTTGCTTCTTCCTGACCGCTGCTCTACTCTCTTCCAGCAACAATCGGTCAACAACCGACCAGCAGTCCCTGTCACAACAAGAACAATCTTTCAGGAGACGCACCATGCCACTCGCCCGCCCGCTCTTCTTTTTTCTCTGCGCTTGTCTCGCCAGCATCCCGGCCGTGCATGTGCCGATCACGTTTGCGCAGACTACCGCTGCAGCGAATGCCACCGTGCCCGAACCGGACTTCGAGTTCTTCCGCACGGAAGTACAGCCGATCTTCCTGGCCAAGCGCGGCAGCAGCGTCCGCTGTATTCAGTGCCATACCCGCAGCAGCGGGTTTCGTCTGCAGCCACTGGACGAGGGAGCGCATTTCTGGACCCTGGAACAGTCCAGGCTGAACTATGCTTCGGCGCGAGCGTTCGTGGTGCCGGGCGCTGATCCGCTGCAGAGTCGCTTCCTCACGCATCCTCTCGCCGCCTCTGCAGGAGGCGATGCGTTTCATGGCGGAGGCAAGCACTTCGCCAATCGCAGCGACCCGGAGTGGCGCATCATGGCAGCCTGGGCTGCGGGTGCGGTGACGCGTCCGCCTGCAACGCGCACCGAGGTGCGCATCATTCAAACCAACGCGGCGGGCGACAATTCCCACATCATCGATCCGGCGACCAACACCGTGGTGGGCGTGATCGAGGACGTGGAGATTCCGCATGGCGTGACCTCGGCACCGGATGGCAGCGCCACCCCTCCCTTGCCTCTCTGCGAGCTTGCGCCGG
>JBBTKA010000161.1:4820-33460 GCA_038059145.1 Pseudomonadota bacterium | reverse complement strand
CTCGAAGAAACGTTTGCCAGGTATCCAGACCCCATCGCTGTTGCGCTCGAGAAAGCTTTGCTTGGCCAGGCGCTCGAGGATGGTTTTGACGGCCGAGCGTGCCGCCACGCCCAGGACAGGCAGGAGCTTGTCGTAGGACGGAAAGGCGTGCTCATTAGCGTAGTGGCGCCGTAAGGCAGCCAGATATTCGGGATCGCGTTCGTTCATCAATCACTCAAGAACATTTGTTCTAAGCGATATTAGAAGAACATATGTTCTGGTGTCAATGCCTGCGCTACGTTGTCAGATTCCACGGCCCCATGTGCCGATGGCGCAGTTTCATGAACAAGGCCTCGTCAGCTATGTAACGAGCGTGCACCACGGCACCCAGCCTGAGTTCGAATACGGGAATCGGTAGGCATTCATCCAGTACCGGACAGTACGCTTCTCCGTCGAATTCCAGCCAGGCGTGGCCGATGCGAGTCCCGTTGTGGCCATTACACTCACCGTGTACCAGTTCCCACTCTGGCGCTTGCAGGCAGCCACGCAGCGCCAACTCGTAGCATCGCCCTTCACGTTTGCGCAGGCGTGGGATGCGACAAGTAGGCATGCCATCCTCGCACCAACCGAGGACGGTTAATGGCGACAGCTTGCTGGAGTCATTGACCATCAGCAAAATTTACCCCACCACCAGCGATACGAAAATCACACCCCATTCTTCGCTGACTTGATGTCGAGAAGGCTGATCTGGTCAATCTTTTCCTTGTGAATGACGATGGTGAGCTTTGCTGGATATTTGAATCGCATTTCGCTGATCCTAAATGTCCAAAGCATAATCTTCAGCAGGTCTTCGTTGCTAATGGTTTTGTGCCCCTTGATGCGCGTGATCCCTGAGCCAAAGATTGTGGTCGTTACGCTTTTCTGGGCGTACACATTGTTTACCTTGTCCCAAAAGTTAATCAGGAACTCAAGGTACTCGGGCATCGTCAATACCGCCCTGTTGTTCTCGTCAAATTTTGCAAAGGCGGTCAGGAGATATTCGTCGTAAACGAAAATCGTCCCCAGTCTATATTTTTGCTTCTTCCCCTGCGGTCGGTTTTCGTTCTTTTCAAGCAGGTCGCCATCCTCGAAAGGATGGGCCTCAACAAGGCGATCCATTTCGGTAACAGGGATTCCCAAGTGCTTGTTGACAAAAATCCCGTTCAGGGATCGGTCGCTGATAATCTTGTTATCGACTTGTGTGTCGAAATACTCATTGAAGGCGATCACTTTGAGCCCAGGCTGCTGAAATATGTCGCCGACCTTAACTGTGACGTCACTACCTTCGATGTTGATGTCAATGTGGTTCAGCGTGTTCGACCATACCCAGACCAATAAATAAGCCAAGGCAAGTACGGCCACGAAGATCCCGAGTCCGCACAACTTCCACTCGCCCGGAATCTCGACAAACAACAAGACAACCGACAGCGTTCCGCTGAGGATGGAGGTGATCTCAAGGAATTTCTTGAAGACGCGTTTATCGAGAAAACTGACTTTTGACATAAACCGGACTGCTTATTTGCTTTCGTTCTGGTCAGGGGTTGTACCGATAAATGCCAGGTTCTTTTTTGCTCCCTACCATGTAGCCATCATTCTGCAGCGCAGATTTAATCAATTCCTTTTTCATCGGTACATGAAGCGTGGGTACCGCTTCCATTAAGTCTCGAAAAATTGGCAGCTTGTCCCAGAGGTTTTTCACCGACTGCTTCAGGGCCCCGTTCGTCAGAAGGCTTTCCTTTGAGTCGTATTCAGGATAGATAACAATGACAGGTAATCCTTGGTCATCGATACCGTAGTCGATCTCTTCCCGAAGAGCTCGCGAACTAACGGTGACCGAAGTCAGAAAAAGTACTATGTTCTTCGAGTTTCGAAGACGCTCACGAAGTCTGGGTTTCAAGGTCGATTCCCAGTCGCTACCATCGCGAACGTTGTATGTCTTGTCATGGGAGTCATTAAATGGAAATGACGAATCTGCTCCCTTCCATGCCCGCAGCAGGTTGTAATATTGAAAATCCTTGGTCGCATTCGCTCCTAGCGCGCTGGGATCGAACGGTTCCGCGACGTAGAAGGCAGCGTAATTACCATTTCGATATGCCATAAAGTCTCCCCCAATTATTTGCCCCGAAAAATCTTCCCAGGTTGATTTTCAAGGTGCGGAGCTGAACCGTCAAACTCGATTTCCGCTCATCTTTGCACCAGCCCCTCCACCCACTGCAGCTGCCTCGGCAAACATACCGTTTTCAGGTCGTAGTTCGCCTGCGCGAACTGCCGGGCGTTCTGGCCGAGGCTCTGCCGGGCGGCGGCATCATCGAGCAGCGCACATACCTCGTTGGCGAATCCCGCCACGTCGAAGAAATTGACCAGCCGTCCTGTCTCGTTGTGCTTGATCGCCTCATGCAGCGGCTGCGTGTCACTGGCCACAATGGCGCAGCCTGCGCTCATGGCTTCGAGCAAGCTCCAAGAGAGTACGAACGGGTAGGTCAGGTACACATGCACCTTGCTCAGTTGCAGTAGGGGTATGAAGTGCTGGTAAGGCACATTCCCCAAGAAGTGCACCCGGCCCCAGTCCTCGTCTGAAATGTGCGGCCTGACTTCTGTAGCAAAGATGTCTTTCCACTTTTGGCCATTGTCTGGTCTGGCTCCGTAGCTCACATCGTCTGCGCCCACAATCAAGACACGGGCTTTGGGCCTGTTCTTCAAGATCTCGGGCAGCGCCCGCATGAAGACGTGATAACCCCGGTAGGGCTCCAAGTTGCGGTTGACGAAGGTGATCACCTCGTCATCCTTGGTCAAGTTCAGCTTGCCGTTCAGCGTGAGCTTGACAAGGGGGTTTGGTGCTACCGCTTGGGTGTCGATGCCGTCGTGCACTACGGTGATCTTGGAGCGAAACGGCTCGGGAAAGGTGCTGGCTTGCCAGTGCGTGGGCGATATCCCGGCATCGGCCACCTCAAAGTGCAGCAGGTTGTTCAGGTTCTTCAGGCGCAGTCGGCAGGCGTCGCCTGCATCTTTGGGTGGAAACTCCGGATCAAACCCCACATCAGCGCCCTGCGGGTGGTAGAAGAACTCGCAGTAAATGGCCAGCTTGGCCTCAGGCCAGACTTCTTTCAGAAACAAGCTCTCGCCCCAGCCGTGGTGGGCAATGATCACATCGGGGGTAAAGCCCTCGGCTTTGAGCTTCAGGGCAGCTTTGAAACACGCCTCGCCCCGTATCGTCTTGGTCTCGAAGTCAGACACCCAAGGGTGCATGTTGGCTGTGGAGCCCCGGCTGGCGGTGTAGGGCACGAGCTTGACGCCTTGCCATTCTTTGGCCTCGGTCATTTGCATGGTCATGGCCACCACGGTGTGGCCTTGGCTGACCAATGCGGGCGCCAGAAACTTGAACTGGCCGGGGAAGTTTTGGTGGATAAACAGAACGTTCATGCCGGAAAGTGCAGCGCCGCCAGTTGGCGCATGTCCCCATCACTGCGCGCACTCTTGCTGGCTAGTGCCCACAGGTCAAAAAACGGTGCGCGGCCACGCGCCAAGGTAGCCACGCTGGCAAAGCCTGCTGCTTGCAGGGTGGCGTGCAACACTTTGCGGGTGAAGCCGCAGCGGTGTGACATGTACAGGTTGCCCTGCACCATGCTGGGCCTAAAACCGTACAGAATGTCTAAGGGTGCAATGGGCCCCGCGGGTGAGGTGTACGCCGCCTCCGTGAGCTTGTCCTCGGCAATCAGTGCGCACACCGATTGCAAGTCAGGGCAGGTGATCACAGCAAAGCCACTATCCGCCAGCACGCGGTGGAACTCCGCCAGCGCCACCGGTACTTCGTGCGGATACAAATGCTCGATGTTGTGGCTGGAAAAGATGGCATCCACGGACGCAGAGGCCACCGCGCCCATGTCGGTCATGGTGCCGGTAACATCAGGCTGCACCGAGGGATCGATGTCCAGGCGGATCTCGTGCCAGGCAGCGGTGTTGAAGCCACGCGTGGTGCGGTCTTTGCGTTTGGGGCCGCAGCCGATGTGGAGGAGTCGTTGCATACGTGTGCTTCCGCAGTAATGGGTGTCAGTGGCTAGGCGATGGCGGTGATGTCGCCCGCCGTAAATGTGGCCCCTGCGGTGGCTGCGATGCCGATTATCCTGATCAGTACATCGTCATTGCCCAGGCCTGCAGTGCCGTCCGAGATAAACAGATAACTGTCGGCCCCGCTCACGTACAGCAGGGTGGACCCGGCGGTAGTGGTAGTGCTGTTGCCAAGCTCAGCCACAAAGGCCGCCAGGTTGGCTGCGCCTGCAGTCACCAGGCCCGCCACTACCGTAAGGCCGGTGCCGGTACCAAGGTCTGCGGTCAGTGCGGTGGCACCAAGGTCCAGCACATCGCCTGCGCCAAAGTCTGTGATCGCGTCGAACACTGTTGCAGACGGTGCACGCGACGCGCCGGCATAAAACACGAACGTATCGGCGCCAGTGCCGCCGCTGAGATTGTCGGGACCAAAGCCGCCAGTGATGGTGTCATTACCCGCGCCACCGATCAGCGTCTCTGCGGCATTGAGCACGCGCTGACCATTGATGATGTCAGCGCCGGCGCTGCCGGTGATGGTGCTGCCACCAAAAATGCTGTCGCTGTTGATGGTAATGCCGTCGGTTGCTGCATTAACCACGGTGATCGCGGAGAAGTTTGCGAAGTCTGCGTTGGTGCTGATGTTGAACACCGCATTAGCGGCCCCGCCGCCCAGGTTACGCGACGCCGCGGTGGCGGTGTATTCCTGTGCAACCGTGGCGTTGAGCGTTGCACCGGTGGACACCACAAACACATCGCTGGCCTGCAGGTCGGTAATCGTGTCGGTGCCGGCATCGATATTGAAGGTATCGTCATCAGTTCCACCGGTCAGGGTGTCGTTGCCCGCACCGCCAGTGAACGTATCTGAGCCGCCTGCACCACTGAATACATCATTGCCAGTGCCCCCGATAAACCTATCACCCCCATTGGAGCCTGTTACGGTACTGGAGCCGGTCGCAAAACCCCGGATGGTTTCGCCGAAGAACATGCCGGTCAGATTCAGCGTCAGCCCGTTTACCATGAGCCTGATTTCTTCAATGCTGCGGATCTGGAATACGTCGTTGACAGTAAAGTTGGTACTGATTTCAAGCCGGTCGGTGCCATCACCGCCGCTCAGGCGGAGGTCTTCCTGACTGCCGCGGATAACGTCATCGCCAGTGCCTGCATAGATGGAGTCGGCGCCCGCGCCGCCGGTGATGATGTCGTTACCGCCGCCGGTGGAGATGTACTGCACCACGGCGCCGGCACCGGACGCATCGTAGGTATCGTTGCCGGCAGTGCCCAGCGTTACTGTCTGGGTGGACGCCGCGCCGGGGCGCCCCAGCGCATTGAGGGCAGTGAGTTGCCCGGACGTGAGCGCGCCGAGTTCACCCAGCAAGACATTCACGCCAGCCGTGAGGTTGGTCACGAAGGTGCCATTGGTAAACTGCAGACGCCCCGCCACATCCGCTTGTGCCAACAGCCCAACGCCGTCACCGGACAGTGCCAGCACCGGCACTGGCAGGCTGTTTTCCTGATCGGTGGCGGCCTGCGTGCGCAGGTTGCCCATAGCCAGGTTGGCGGCCTGCTCATAAGTGGTGCCCGTGGCCCAGGCAGCACTGTAGGCAAACCCCAGACGCTCGGCTATCTGCTGGTAGGTGTAGGCCACCTGGTTTGCGCTGTAGCCGAGGCCCACCAAGTTGTCCGCATTGCGCAGTAGATAGTCGCGGTCCTGGTACATGCTCACCAGGGCCGCTTCGGATGCCGCCAGCGGATCCGCACTGGCAAGAATCTGGGTCCAGTTGCGCTCGTCGAGGTTGCGCCCGACATTGCCATACAAGGTATTCAGGGCACGGTTGATGTTGGCTGATGTAAGCGGACGATTGGCAAGCAGCAGGTTCAGGGATGACATTATTGATTTCTTCCAAAGCGACGCGTTTAAGGACTATTTGTTATAAATTTGGGCAAGACTAGTTTTTGGCGAAGGATTTCATAACGAAACGAAAAAGCCCCCATTTTCAAGTGGGGGCTTTAAGACGTTCTCTACCATCCATCTCAACAACCGCAACGGTGCAGAACACCACTGGGACTATCGGACGCGAAGCTCCCTCCAGTCACTTCACCTGCCATGGCAAAGTGACTGTTTGGGCCTTTCGCTTAGCTCAACGTAACAGCAGTACCAGCAGCACCTGCGTCAACGTCGGTCAGGGTGGTCATACCCGTGACACCCACCAGCTGGACCAGGTCGCTTACGAATTCGTTAGGATCGTTTGCTGTCAGTTCACCTACATAGGTGCTACCCTCGTACTCGAAGAAGAAGGTGCCGTTGTCATTACCACCATCTGCTCGTGCAAGCGTCTCAAGTAGTGCGACAACAGCAGCGAGAGATACGGGGTCACCGTCGTAGGTGAATCGACCAGCAGCAGACATCGCCTCGCCATTCGCTGCTGTGATAGCGCCAGCGATAGCTGAACCAAAGTCAATAACATCCGCCGTCGCCGCAGTACCGGTAGTAAAGCCAGTGATGACGTCGAAGGCTGTCGCCGTGGTGTCAACGTTGCCAACAACAAGCGTGTCGCGTGCCGCTGTGGTTTCGGTAAGGACGATCACATCGGCGCCAGTGCCGCCAGTGATTGAGTCACTGCCCTCACCACCGGTGATGGAGTCGACGTCCGCGCCGCCTGCGATGGTGTCGTTACCAGCACCACCGTCGATGGTGTCAAGACCAGCGCCACCGGTAATATCATCATTGCCGGCCTCGCCATTGACCACGTCATTACCGGTACCGGCATCAATCGTGTCGTTGCCAGCGCCGGCATTCACGGTATCGGCGCCACCTGCAGCAACGATGCTGTCAGCGGCGGCAGAGCCCGTGAAGGCCTGGGCGATCGCGGTTCCCTGGAAGCGCACACCGGCGGTGTTGGCAGCGCCGTTGAAGGTGGTGGCAGCAAGAGCCAATCCGTCAAAATCAGCCAGCGCATTACCGGTTACTGTCACCGTGGTCACTGCTGCAGCAGTAATGTCCAGGACATTGGTCTGTGCGGCAACGTTCGTGCTGGATGAATTGATGTTAACCAGCTCTACTCCCGCGATCGTTACAACACCAGCATCGCCACCCGCAGCATCATTGATGGTGAGGTTGATTGTATTGGTACCTGTGGTCGAAGCGAGGGCCAAGGTCAGGTCATCGGTATCGCCTAATGCTGTGGACAGAACGACCGTGGCGTTCTCGGCGATGCCACCAATCTGGGTTGCCGCATCACCATCAGCGGTCACAGTGATGTGATTGATGCTGTCGAAGCGGGTCATGTCGACGATATTGGTTGCAACAGCACTGTTTGCGAGTGCTCCAAAGCTGATGCGCTCGATATTAGAGATGTTGTTGATCAGTGTAACGCCGTCAGTAAAGTTCAGCCCATTCACTGTTGTGATGTCAGCAGCTGTTACCGCCAAGGTGTCTGTACCGTCGCCACCGTCCAGGGTATCGGTTGCTGTCAGCGTACCATTCAGCGTCAAGGTGTCGTCTCCCAGACCACCGTTGATGCTTACTGCACCGGCGGCCCCAGATACGTCGATCGCGTCATTGCCATCGTCACCCGAAATAACGTCGTTGCCGCCGTTGCCAGTGATAGTGTCATTGCCCGCACCACCGTTGATTGTGTCCGCGCCAGTGCCGCCGAAGATGCTATCGGCACCTCCGAGACCATTCAGTGTGGATGTTGTATCACCACGAAGTACGTCATTACGCCCCGTACCAGTGATAGTAGTAACAGTTGTAGCTGCACCACTCATGGTCAATACCGCAGTACCAGCAAGTGCGGACGCGTTGAGCGAGGCGCCTGTAAAGCCAGCAGCCAGCACCAAGGAGTTACCGCCAGTGACAGTTACCGCAGCAGTACCTGTGGCGACAGCACCGAGGTTTTGTGCAGCCGCAGTGGCGTAAGTACCAGTGTTGATGGAAACGGACTCAAAGCCAGTTACGTTGAGACCGCTGGTGGTGGACCCCAGGTCTCCTGCAGTCAGCATGTTGCCCACAGCAAGCGAGTCACTGGTGCCAGTGCCGGCAGCGGTTACTGTCAGGTTTTGGCCAGCATCGATTGCAGCAGCAACGTTGATACCCAGAGTCTGAGTTCCTGCGCCCATAGCAAAGGTGTTGTTGTTGGCACCGGATACCGTGCTGATGTTGATACGGTTAATGTCAGCACTGATGTTTGCAGTTGTGACGTTACCAGCAAGTGCACCGCCACCATCGCGCAGGTTCAGCGTTTCAAAGCCAGTAATGCGGGTGAACACACCGGGTGCTCCTGCCGCGTCCACCAGATCGATATCGACGCTCAAGGTGTCTGTGCCGTCGCCACCAGTCAGAGTGTCGGTCAGCGCCAGGTTAGCGTCCAGTATCAGTGTGTCATTGCCCAGACCAAGACTGATGGACTCGTTGGCAGCACCTTGGCCAGCAGTAATGACGTCGTTGCCATCGCCGCCGGTCATCGTGTTCGCACCGTTGCCCAAAGTTGCAGTCAACGCACCCGCTCCAGTCACCGTAACGGTGGTGGTGGCGTTCTCAACCGCAGTGCGCAGAGTCAAGTTTTGATCACCCACGATGTTCAAGCGGGTACCACCAAATGTCAGGGCGCCGAGAGAAGAGGCTGCACCGCTGGTGTTGACGGTCAGCGTTTCGAAGCCCGCACCAAACGCTACTACACCATCGCCCGCAGCAGTGCTGGAGGCAGTGTTGAGGTTCAGCGTAGCGGTATCGGCAGCACCGGCAACAGCAGCGGCTGTGTAGTTTGCGTTGACCGATATATTGGTGGAGTTAGCGACGGTGACTGCAACGCCCGATACCAGGTTGTTGAAGGTCACGATGTCATCGTTGGCAGTGGCTGCAGTGGTGCCTGACACTTGAACACTGTTCAACTGCTGGGCGTTTGCCAAGTTGACTGTCAGTGTGTGAGGGTTAGCAGCATCCCCATCGCTCAGGTTAACGTTGAAGCCTTCGATATTGCTTGCCGTGAAACCGGCAAGGGTTGTGTTAGCTGCAAGTACCGACGTCAGAGCAATCAAGTCAGTGCCCCGGCCGCCGTCCAGCGTGTCGCCCACTGTCAGGGTGGTGGCCAGAGCAATGTAGGTATCGTTTGCCGTAGTGCCAGTGAAGTCAGCACCAGCGTCTGCGTTTGCAGTGAGCGGACAGATTTGTAAAAACGCTAAATGGTTGATTTAAATGTCTTAATAGACATTATAAATGTCTTTTAGCGCTCTTTCCTACGCATATCCTACGCTGGGCGTGTGAATTTACAGTCATGCTTACAGCACCCGAAACACCAATAGCATCCTCAACGTCTTGATTTGGTTTAATAAACTCAACCCGGAGTGACTAGCTTTCCACCCACAGCTGACCTACGGGTCAAGTTGCTAACCAATGTCGTCCGGTCCCAGCGCCTTTGGGTCCACGTAAAGGCTAAAGCCCCCCGCTGGCGACTCGTTAACTATCCGTACCCCAGCCTCTGACAGTGCTGTCTTGAGCTTTGACAAAGTTGAAAGACGCGGAGACATCATCCCTGACTCCATCCTGGCGATTGTTACCAACGAAACCCCCGACCGCGAAGCAAACTCCTGCTGCGTCCAATTTAGGGCAGTACGGGCCGTTTTTAGGGATGTAACTATCTTTTGTGACTCGGCATCCATATCTTTTATTTGTCGCTAATGACACTTATAATGTCGTTTATGATTACTACTAGAAGGGGATTATCATGCCAGTCGTCACACTTACTGCCAATCTAATTCGTACAGCATCTTGCCCTCCCGGAAAGGGAAAAGTCGATTACTTCGATGATAGACGCACTGGGTTACTTTTCGAGGTTAGAGCCTCTGGAGGCAAGACGTGGTATTTGCGCTATACCGACGCACGGGGGGCACAGCGGCAACATCGGATTGCCAATGCAAGCGACATGCCCCTAGACCAGGCTCGTAAGGCGGCCACCGAGTTACGCGGTCAAATCGCCCAGGGCCATGACCCCTCCGAGCAAAAAGCCATCCTGCGCTCCGTCCCAACCTTCGCCGACTTCATGGCCGAACGGTACATGCCCTTCGTCAAGGGCTATAAAAAGTCATGGGTCAGCGATGACTGCTACAACCGAAATCACCTGCTACCGGTGTTTGGCAAGAAGCACCTGGACGAGATCACCAAGCATGACGTGATTGCTTTTCATCATGGCGTTAAGGCTAAGGGGTTGGCTTTGGGTACGGCTAACCGCTGCCTGATTCTGCTGCGCTACGCCATGAATCTTGCCGTTCGATGGGAAATTCCGGGCATAACTAAGAACCCAACCAAGGACGTTCCTTTGTTTGAGGATACCAATAAGAAAGAGCGGTATCTAACGGAGGCAGAAGCCCAGGTGTTGTACTGTGCGGTAAAGGCCAGTGTTAATCCCATGCTCCAGTACATCATTCCCATGCTGATCCTGACGGGTGCCCGTAAGCGTGAGGTGCTGGACGCTAAATGGGAAGAGTTTGACCTGGAGCGCCGCCAATGGCGTGTGTCTGTCACCAAAGCGGGCAAACCACGGTATGTGCCGCTGTCGGATGGCGTGATGAACCTTTTGACTACCATGCCGCGGGAACACCGTATCTGGGTATTCCCCAACCCCAAGACCCTCAAGCCATACGTGTCGATATTCTGCACCTGGAATACTGCGCGCAATGCGGCGGGCCTAGCGGATGTGCGCATTCATGACCTGCGCCACAGCTTTGCCTCGTTCTTGGTCAATGCGGGTCGGTCGTTGTATGAAGTGCAGAAAATACTGGGGCACACCCAGATCAAGACTACCCAACGCTATGCTCACTTAAGTCAGGACACGCTGATTGAGGCGGCCAATGCGGTGCCATTTGCGTTGACGGTGCCGATGTTAATGCCCAAGAGGATAGGGGATGTGCGGCTGGTGCAGATCGCGCCGTAGGGGGTAGGGCTATTTATCCCCATCTGGTTTCGACACCCCCCCCCCCCTTTGTACAGTTAACGTCCCTGTCTGATTCACTCAACCCAAGGAGCATAAACATGGCGACGAAAAAAACGACTGCCAATAAGCCACCGGCTGCAACACCGGCCAAGAAGGTCACACCAGTGACAGACGGGCCAAGAGCGATGGCACCGCATGAGATTGTGTTGTCACCTGCTTGCCAGACCGCTATTGGCATAAGTGCCTGGGGCAAGTTTGCTGGCGCGTTTGCCCTGATAGACATAGTGTCGGATTTACGGGAGCAAATCGGCAAGATCGAGGGCGGGAACATGAGTTCGGTCGAGGCCATGCTGTACGGGCAGGCCATGACACTGCAAACCATGTTCACATCACTGGTGAGGCAGGCCGCATCGGAAACGGGCCTAAAACAGTACCAAGCCAAATTAACCTTTGCACTCAAGGCGCAGGCGCAATGCCGGTCAACCCTGGAGGCGCTGGCCGAAATCAAGAACCCGCGCCCTGTCTCATTCGTGAAGCAGGCCAATATTGCCAACGGGCCGCAACAGGTGAACAACGGCGCGGCGGCTGGTGCTGATCCTATGCAGTGCGCGCAGGCGGGCAAGCACGCGGAAAAATCCGCACCCGAGCAAACCAAACTATTGGAGGCAGATCATGGCAACTACCTGGACACCAGAGCGCAGGGCGCGGCAAGCCGAGCTAATCCGCACATGGCAACCGTGGGCTAAGTCAACCGGGCCGAGGTCGCCTGAAGGCAGGCAGAGGGTTAGCAGAAATGCCTGGACGGGCGGCCACCGGGCGCAACTGCGCGAGCTGTCCAAGCTGGTCAATGAGGAGATCAGGCAGGCGCGTGATCTGGTTTCAAGTTGCCGGTAACTCAAGAATGGGACTTGTGTCCTATTTTCCCAGACAAGCTAGGTTAAACGCCTGATTCTGTAAATGGGCACCGATCTAACTTGTTAAAGCAGGAGGTAAGCAAGGATGACTGAGTCAAAGAAAAACCGCCCTGGCCGCTGGAAAGCCACGTTTCTTTTTTTCTGTCGTTGTCATCGTTGCACCTTTCCTGCTTTATCAAATTGAATCGGCAATCTGCAATCGCGGCCATGAATGCCGTTGTTGTTAGCCAATCTTGGGTGTGTATGAAAAACAGCCCCACACTCTCAAACGTAATAAACACAACAAACACGAGAAACTGAGAAAACACGAGAAACAGCGCAAACACAGTAACGGCGAGGCCTTCACACATAAAGACTGGCTAAAAACAACAACCCCCTGATTCCTGTTTCTTCTGTTTCTTCTGTTTCTTCTGTTTTTCGGTGTTTGTTCAGTTTCTCCTGTTTTCCATGTTTTAGACCCCAGGGTGTTTTCATAAAATCTCAGAGTTGAGCTGATAAACATGGGCGTTTTTATCCTTCACGTTTACATGCCAGAATTGATTATCGGAAATACTACTTCCGGTGTGATCGCTTAGTGCGGCTCTAATCTTGGCCTTGGTAATGCTGGAGCGCTCATGCGCATGTTGAATCAGCTCAGTTTTATTGATGATCCCTTCGCCTATGCACTCCTTGATGATCTCCACGGCATTCCTGTTTTTATCCAGCACCATATCCAGCCGTTTGCGCTTTTCTGCCTCCTGCCTTTCGGTTTGCCCAACTGCTTCAACTGAATTAAGCCTTTCACGATAGGTGTTGCCCTCTGCGAAGTCGTAGCGGTAGACGGCTTCACTGGTTACATTTCCACGGCTCTTAAAATTAGTAAACTGTACTGTTCGCAAACCACTGGCTTTGTCCTCGGTCACAACGTCCAGCGTATAGGCACAATCAGCATCATCGACTAGATCGGTTGTACCTGAATAGACCACTTTGTTTTCGTCGTCCCTGTGTTTGTTGGTGTGGGCGAGCATGATCGCCGTGCCGCCATGAGAAACAAATTGCCTCACGCACGCCCCAAACTTGGAAGACTTCTCCTTGTTCATCAGGTCAGTGAATTTCTTCGCGGTATCCAGGATCACGATCTTGCCTCTGGCATTGTTCTGGTTCACAAGCTCGCTCAGGTAGGTGTGTAAAGCATCAGATTCAAAACCATTATGTCCTGGCACAAGCATTTCAAACCCATATCTTTCGGCTAACTCCAATTTGTGAACAACCCCCTTAAAGTTGTCATCGGCATTGATGTAGAACACATCTCGTCCGTTGATCTCACCAGACTTGATGCCTTCAATAATCAGCCATAAGGTAAGCAGTGTTTTCCCCGCATTGGGAGGCGCATAGAACACGGTCGATTGCCCCAGAATCGCCATTTTCCCCAGCACATATTTGTCTTCTAGCATTTGCTTTCGCATGTTCTCTGCCTGCCCCGTGAGTGAAAACTTTTTAAGGTCAAATACCGGATCGTTTTTTGCGCCCTCGCTTATGTCGTCAAACGCTGCAAGTGCTTTTTCATCGCTGTGACTCACCATAAATTCGCACTGGTTGTGCTTTGTAATGCTCACGCCATCAATGGCGAACATCTCACCTGCTGCCTTGATTGCCGCTTTATGGTTGCCACCATGCTGGTAGTAGGTGAACAGGTCAAAAGCATCCCCCATGCTGCCGGTGTCGGTCGGCTTCCCAATTGCTCGATCACTGCCATGCGCGCTGATCCACTTCATCCCATCAGCGGTTATGCTAACTCCTGGCACTCCTGACTCACTGTTGGGTGAAACATAGCGTTTGCCGCGTTGTACATAGCCGAAAGTTCGGAGCATCAAATCCAGCGGATATTCCCGATTAAAAGCATCAATGGGGCTTTTGCAGCCGGTAGCAACAAACTGCACGGCCTTTAGTCTGGATTGCTCTCTTGCCTGCTGAAGCGCCACCTGTGCTGCCTTTTCTTCCTTAACAATGACGGCTAATTCATCAGCCCATAGAGTCGGATCAAGTGCGCCTTGTTTTTCATCCCAGCTCCAAAATTCGCCCTTGTTGGGCAGATAACAGACCTGTCCAGCGCGCTCGGTCACGCGGTCTGGGGTAATGCCCACTGTTTCCAACTTGTTGTTAAGGACCTTTTGCAGACGCACAAACGTTGATCCGCTCACCGTTTCTGTCAGCGGTACGATTATTCTCAGCTTCTGATTTTCTTGGGTTGCTGATCTGCTGGTGTAGACGATAAAGCCGGGGAGTAGTGCGTGAAGCAGGTTGTATACCTGTTCCGCATTCATTGCGCTGTTGTCGTCTATATCAGCCCAAAGCGCTACAAACTGGCCTTGCCCTCGCTGTCCGGCGTGAACACGGCTTGGCAGTGTTGAGAAGATAGCCCACTGAGCGTTTTCTTTAGCCACGCTTGGTGTTGTATCCAGCATTGCGCGAATGCTTGCCATTGTGGCGTGGGTGTAGGGTTTTGGGTCGCGCTCATTGTTCGGACTGTGCCATTGCCCAAACCCAGAACAAAAGCCAAGATTGGCTAAATCTGGAACAACTTTTCCGCTCTTGTCTATGCAAAGGTTAAGCGCGCTCATAGTGCTCTCCAGCATGGTCTGAAACAGAGGCGTTATGGCCTAATTCTGAGTTTTCCAGCGCGATTAGACTCTGAGCCATGTATCCGGTAGGCCTAGGTCTAACGTTGTAAAGTGGGCATGTTTTTGAGGTGCATGCCTCAATTTGTTGTAAGCGCGTACCCGGTGAATTGGAATCGTAAATACAGGCGGCACATTGTTCGTTGATGGCTGATCTTAGGCTTGGGCGTGTGGTAACATTACGTTGCTGATTCGCAATGCCTCGGCTGTCTTGATTGATGGTCGGGGCATTTTTCATTACGACACCCCCAGAACTTCACGCAGCGCAGCAACTGGCCATGCAAGGCGACCATTGATCCGGATAGGGCGCACTGGACCTTTCTCTGAATAAGCCCATTCACGCAATGTCTGTTTCTGACGGTTGAGGTAGAACGCGGCAGCAGCAGTCTCAACTGTTGGCCGTGTTATGGATTCAATCGGGGGGTATTGTTGATTACGTACGGAGTTCATCTTTAACCATCCATTGCCCTTCGGCGTTGTTGGGATGGTTACCGATTATATGCAGTAAAAAGAGGAGTTCAATCAAGCTAGTCTTAGCGTTGCTTAACGTGGCTTAACGTGGCTTAACGTGGCTTAACGTGGCTTAACGTGGGTTCTTGAGCCTTTTCAACCTTTCCCTCAAGGCTCCCTTATTGAAAGTTTTGGGGTCTTCGTTTTGATTGTCATACTGCAAACCCTCTGGGACAATGCCATATAGCGGGGTCACTTTGCCACGGGCGTAGTCACACAGTGTGTTCCATACTGCTGAGATTTCATCACTGCCGCATTCCTTAATCGCACGAGTAATAAGCGGAGACAGCGCATCTGTTCGCTTTGGCTTTTTTAGCGTAACCGCAGAGACTGGCAGAGTTACATTAATTGCTAGCTTAGTTTTCGCCTCACTTTCTCCGAAAAGCCCCTGGAGACCCTCGGATATCGGATAGCCAATTGACTCAGCCCATCTAAGGAATTCAACCGGCTTTGAGCGTTCTCTTAGCTGTCCGGCCCTTAATGCGCAAACTGCATGCTCTCTACATTCAAGCCAGGATTTTATAATCGGGAAAAGTTCTCTAGTTGAGTCTGGGTAGGGTATTTTTATTCTCCTAGGCTCTAGCCCATGTATTAGCGCAGCTCCTTCATCCCATCTCCAAGTTGCCATTTTCAACCAGTAGCTGAAATCTGCTTCATATCGCCACTTGGTAATATACGCCTGCTGTTGACGCTCCATTTCCACGCGATCCAAAGCCTCTTGTGTCATGTGATTCCGGATTTCGACAACAGTCCCGTCTTCCAAGGTAAACGTTCCAGATGGTTCAGGTTGTATGGTCTTTTTCCGTGGCATGCGCTCAGGATAGCAAGCTTACGGTGCCCTACCAATGACTACTTCGCCCTATGGCCGTGCCTGAGCACACAAAGCCAAACCTAACACTGCAATTCCCCAAACCCCAAAAACAAAAAGGCCAGCCCTTGCGGGGCCAGCCTCTTGTTGTCCCACGCCCTCCTTGTGAGAGGGGTGGGGTTGGGAGGTTTTCACCTGAAGCCCTCACCTTGCGGCGTGGGCAACTTGCATTACAAGCTGATTGTTGGACCAGATCCGGTATTCAACGATGCTACAGACAAGTCGACCAAACCTGTCAACTTAACAATCAAGTCAGTTGCTACGGTGTAGCTTGCACCAGCTGTCATGTCTTCCACCACAAAGGTGTTACCACCGAATTGGAACCAAGAAATGATACCGTTTGCAGTTCCACCGTCGCCTGCCGCAGCCAAGTTCAAGTAGTCTTGAAAGGCTGCAGTATCTGCCAGTGACAGTTTAGTTGTATTGAAACTCTCAGTGCCTTTGTTGGCCAATTGCAGCAAATCGCCAGCAGAGAAGTCTGTGATGGTTGTGTAGGTACCGATGTTGGCAGTGTTAGTTGCCACCACAAATGTATCGTTACCTGCACCACCTGTCAGCGTTGTCAGGCCAGCATTAGAAGTCAGCGAGTCGTCACCATCGTTACCGATCAAGACATCTGCATTTGTACCAGTCTTTGCTGTAAACGCATCTTTACCAGAACCGCCTTTCATCGTAATTGCAGCAGTACTCAAAGATGTAGCAGACACGCCACCAGTAGCAGCAGTTGCATCCAAGGTGGCAAGCAACACACTGTCTGTCAATGTCAAGGCCACGCCTGCGTTACCCGACACATTCAATGTTGTTGCTTTGTCTGCAGTCACAACAAGAGTATGTGCAGTGACCGCGCCTGAGGAGTCTGTAGCAGTCAGGTTAACGGTTTCAACGTTAGCAGCAGACACGGTACCACCATCAAAGCCAGCAGTTGCTGTTTGAACAATGTTGATAGAGTCAGTTGTTGGTGTTGCGAAAGCGGCGTTGCTGATTGCGACGGTGTCACCTGCACGGTCCCCCGTCAAGGTCAAAGTCCCTGCGTTTGCGAAATCAGTCAAGGTTGTGGTGCCAGAACCAGTTGCCACAGTCACTTTGCTTGTCAGACCGAGGTTAGACAAAACAACGCCTTGCGCGCCTGTACTACCAGTCAATGTGAGTTGTTCAAAGCCAGTGACCAACGCGGAGAATGCCAAGTCATTGTCAGCTGTAGCTGCGTCAGCAACCACCATAGACAACGTATCGTTGCCATCGCCACCGCTGATAGCGCCAGTAACAGCTGTTGTGCCGCTTGCCAATGTCAAGCTGTCATCACCACCGCCAAGGCTAATAACCTTAGTGGGAGCAGTTGCAGAAGTAGTAACAACGTCTTTGCCTGCGCCGCCTGTGTAGGTTGCTTTCGTGGCATCAAAAGTAATAGTTGCTGTACCAGTTGTTCCGCTTGTGTTAATCGTCTTCATGGTTGTAGCTGCAAATGTTGCAGTCAAACCAGCAGAGCCAGTAACAGCGACATCAACCAATGCAGAAGCACCAGCACTTGAAGTCAAAACCAGAACCTTATCGCCGCTGACGTTCAAATTAGTCAAAGCACCAAATGTGACGTTTGCCAATGTGGACGTTGTTGTTGTGGATGCTCCTGTGTACTTTGTGGAGACATTAAGGCTTGTGTAGATATCAGCATCATCTAATGTGCCACCTGTCAGACCATCCACCGACAAGTTCAATGTCTTGTTGGTAGGTGTTGTCAAGCCAGAGTTATCAATGATGATGTTGCTAGAGCCGCCCTTGACGTTCAAGGTAGACAAAGCGTTACCGTTGAAATTTAGAGTGGTGTAGTTTTCTACGGTTGCACTTGTGATCGTGCCAGCTTTTGTAGTGCTGCCGTTGTTCACGTCGGTAATGGACACGGAATTAGCCGTAACACCAACTTTGCCGGCAGCCTCAACTGCATCAACGCCGTCAGTTGTAACAACCACTGTTGGATCTGTACCAGTACCTGTGTCTGCCAAGTTAGTTTTGGCGGCTGCAGTTGTACCTGTGAATGCCACAGTTGAAGTGCCCGTCACTGGGCCAGATGTCCAGCCAGCTGTGAAAGAACCGGAGTAGGTACCCAACTTTGAATTACCTTGTGCATCACCGCTTGTGAGGTTAGCGAAAGCAGCGGCGGTTTGAGCGGCTGTTGTACCAGCAGCGCCAGCTGTAAACGTCAGGCCATTCAAAATCTGAGTCTGACCAGCCGTCAGTGCAGCAAATGTCAATGTATTGACTTCAGTAACGGCTGCAACAGCCAATACAGTGTTAGCAGCGGTGACAGCTTCAGATGCTTTTGCAGTAACTGAAGTTGTTGCTGTATCACCAGTCACAGTAACTGCTGCATTGGTAATAGTACCGTTTGCAGCTGCGGTTGTTTGCAACGCCTTGGTTGCTATCTGGGTAACGACAACGTTCGCACCACCAGAAATTGCAATCGCGCCAGCTGCCGTGTTGGTTGTGCCTTTAGCTTCAGAAATTGTGCTGGTAATGTTGATGTCACCAGTGGGTTTCGTAGTGCCGCCTACAGTGATAGTACCGGTCGTACCACCAGCATTTTTAGCTGTCGACACCACTGTTACGGAAGTGCCGCCGTCGACTGTAGAGTTAACAGCACCTTGTGCAGTATCGGTCACAGTGATAGCACCTTTGCCACCGCTGATCGCATAGCCACCAACAGCGACTGCTTTTTGAGTCAAGCCACCATCAAGTGTTACTTTGCCAGATGTGGTGGTTGCTGAAACGTTTGCAGTTGCAGAAGACTTCAGGTTAATTGCACCAGCAGCAGTAACAGTGTTGTCTGTCAAGGAAGAGAAGCTAGAAACGTCATAGGCAGCAGCAGCAACTGCATCCTTGGCAACGACACCCGCAACGTTAGGTGTAACGTTGGCTTGAGCAAAAGTAACAACAGCTGGTGTTGTTGTTGGAGCAACCGTGATTGCAGGAAGTGCAACACCAGCAACTGGTGATGTGACTACGACTTTGCCAGACACAACCGATGAAACAGTTGCGCCCGCCATCAAGTTAATTGCTTCAGATACCAGAGTGTTAACTTCGGCAGCTGTAACGGTACCGTCCATTGCTGCAGTAATCAAACTGCCGCTGCCATAAGTAACAGTCAAAGTTTCTGTTGTACCAGCTGTTACAACTGTAGGTGTTACTGTTCGAACTTGTTTTTCTGCAGCAACAGCTGCCACCGCATCAGTAGCAGAGACACCAACGCTACCAGTTGTAGAAACTGTCAGTTTTTCAATACCGGTCAACGTCACGGAAGGAGCGGCGACACCCATGCCCGCAACGTTGTCGGCGATCGACAGCGTATCAGTACCAGCACCACCATTCAGCACATCACCAGCGGAGAAAGTGGTTGCAATGGCGTTGATAGTGTCATTGCCATCTGTGCCAACAACAGCATCCAGACCAGTAGTGAGCGTGAAGACCTGGCCTACGTTGGCAGTACCATCCACTGCTGTGTTAGCGGCAGTGACGGAAGCTGCTGTGCTGGTCACAGTCGCGATTACGTTTTGCAGAGCTGCAAGGCTTGCACCGCTCAGTTGCTTGTCAACAGAGTAGTAAGTTGCAACAGACACTTTATTGGCCAGTGCAGCAGCGGCATTTGCCCATGCAGTGTTGGTAGATGGAACTGCCTTCACAGCATCGATTGCATCAACAACCACGTTGGAGCGTGTTGCGCCGGCGTTCAGCTGGCCAACCAGGATAGTTACGGCAGCCGCTTTATCAGCAGCAGCCACTTCTGAACCTACCAGGTTGTTGACAAATCTTTCAGCAAATTCCAGGTTAGTCAGGAATGTTGGGTAAATGCTCCTGAATGCAGCAGTGTTTGCAACGTTTGCAGCGATCTGCTTGACGGTTTGACCGGCTTCTTTTGCCGCTACGAGGTCTGACAGAACGCTGGCGCCTGGTGCGGCACCAAACATGCCGACCACCAGTTGGATAATCTCGGTACGAGCTTCAGCTGTTATAGCCATTTGTAACTCCTTAAGTTTATTACAATTTGTTTTATCCGATTGTGACATGCCAATAAGCAGCAGATGACCCCACTCGGTTGTGCCAAGGATACGCAAGTCAAGCTTCATCCCTTGTGACTGTAGTCACACTGAAGAAAATTTCCCACGTCTCCGTGATAACTCCCACTTGGGTTACTCACTAAATCTCGACCACAAGCGGACACGCTCGGCGATGTTACCCGTAGTGGGCACCGAACACAACCTGTTTGTTGCCTTAAGTCTTGGTCGTAACCGTCTATTTTTAAAGAATTATATGCTTGTTCAGAAGGCGACACTGATACCGACTTCAAGCGTGGTATCCAGGCTTTCGAACAACTCTATATTGCTGCTCTGACGCTGATGGTAGAAGTTCACGAGCAGCGCCATGTCTGTATATAGAGGCTGTCGGTACTGAAGGAGAAGGTAGCTGCGGCGCAGCCAGCGATCAGCCCCGCTGGCCAGCACGGGGCTATAACCGCTGCGGTCGGTCAGTTCTGTGTGGTTAAGCTGCGTGCTGAAGAGCCCCTTGAGAAGAGGAAATTGCCAGTCCATCTGCGATTGCCAGCCTCCACGATGGCCTCCCGGCCGGCCGTTCTGAAGCGCATGGTTCTGCAGCAAACTTACTTCGACACCCAGCGTGCTCTGCCGCGCGCCAAGCCACAACGGGCAATTCGCGCCCGCACCAAGCTTGCTCTCAATCGAGTTCAGATTGCTCTGATCGTGATACAGCTGATGCTGAACCGCCAGTGCGTAATGAGGTTGGCAGCTCAGAAAATTGCCCCCGACGTAACGGGCACTACTTTCCGTGGCTGTGTAGAGCGGACTGCCTCCAAACAGAAGATGACTGACACCTGCATCGAACTGCAAGGTATGGTCGCGACGCGGACGCACAAAGGCATAACGGCTCTCCAGTTGCAGCAGATCGGAGTCTGTGTCTTCGCTGACGCGACCGCGCATCTCCACGAGCACATTGTGCTGGCGATCAGAAGCCAGCTGGCGATAGCGGCCAGCCAGACGCATATTGATGAAGGGGCCACTGACAGGGCGATATTCAGGATTGAGCGTCAGCAAAACCGGCTCGCCGGACAAGGTCAGTGTAATCTGCCCAGGGTCCGGTGCGCCGTTGAGGTTATTGTCATACCCGGTCAGTAAATCAGCCTGAAACCCATGCTGCCTGGTCTGTCGGCGCCAGGCCCTCCTTCTGTCTTCCAGCATCTGCTGCAGCTCGGGTGTGAGATCCTGGCGCTGCAACAGCTGATCATTCATGTCCAAAGCCGAAAACAACTGACCGCGAAGATAAAGAGCCTGCGCGTAGTCAATCTGAGCGGCACCATTATTGGCGTCCAGCAGCACGGCTCGCTCCAGTGTTTCCAGTGCTTCTGCCAGCTTGCCACTGTCCAGTTGCGCGGCACCGTAAAGCGCGAAGTACTCGGAGCTCTCCAGGCACTCTGCCATCATTGGCGCGAGGATTGCCTCCAGCCGTTCTGCGCTGGCCGGAGAGTCCTGTTCGAAATTATAAAATGATCGCAGATCCGGACAGGCCTGCACCGACAGGGGCAACAAGAAGAACAGAGAGAGAAACGACCGACTCATATACCCTGGGTATCCGGACTAGCCATGGACATATCTGAGCATATGTCGATTAGTGAACTTGCGCGCAATTATCGTGATTCAACTGCGCTGGCGCAACCCAAAAGGAACCACGACTTTTGTGGGAGCGGGCCTGCCCGCGATCGATTTCAGCTCAAGACTATCGCGGGCGGGCCCGCTCCCACAAGGAAGAGCAATGGACGCCTAGCGGCGCCCGCCGGAAATCAGAGTCAACGGCACCTGTTCCGGACGATTCCGTCGCAAGACCACATCTGACGGGGACGGAGAGAAGAGGACGTGCGGAATGCGCAGACCACTCAGCAGATAACTTCCTTGTGATTCGAGCCTCTGATCACTGAGCTGACGGGCAGCGCACTCGCCGATGAGGATAGGTTGCGCCAGCTCGGCGGTCATTTCCTGTATGCGCAAAGTGATGGTGACGGTATCCCCCAGCAGCGTGTGAGTGCGACGCTGGGCAGGCCCGATGGAGCCGATCAGTACGGGGCCCTGTTCGATGCCGATACCAAGTGCCAACGGCTCCAGCCCCTCAGGTGGATGCTGAGGCAACATCTCGCGGTCTATGGAAACCTGCATCTCCTGAGCAGCCTTGAGCGCCTGAGAAGCAGCCAGCGCATCGTGGCCATCCCACACAGCCAGCAGGCTATCACCCTTGAATTCATGAATCCTGCCTCCGTGCTGCTCGATAATCTCCGCTGCACGTACAAAGAAGAAATGCAGCAGCGCAGCGGACTCTTCCGGCGGACGCGCCTCACCGAAGGCCGAGAAGTTGCGCAGATCAGCGCTCAGCAATGTGGCTTCGCAGCGACGTGCATTGATACTGGAACTGGGCAGACTGTAGGCAATCTCCTTGGCGATGTCGCTGGGCAGGTAGCTATTCAGGTTGCCAAAGACTCGGCTGCGTTCGTGACGCACGCGAGCCTGCTCGAGCAACATCAGACAACTGGCAGCACACAAACTGTAAATTGTAGGCAGAACCCAGCCCAGCCAGACATTGCCACTGCTGAGCAATTGAATATGGATAGCGAGAGCCACCAGCGGCAAGACCAACCCCGCCATTGGCAGTGCATAATTGGACACTCGCTCACGAGCGTTGGTCAGTAGCAACAGGACAAGCGCAAATACACCACTCAACAGAATCAGCAAAGGTAATGCCGTGCGCGGCGTGTAGGGAACGGCTGCGTCCAGCAGGCTGCCAAGCAGACGGGCCTGCAGCTCCACGCCAGGTGTGGCGCCGTTATAAGGCGTTGGCACGATGTCACCGATGCCGAAGGCGGTGGCACCCACCAGCACCCAGGCATTTTCCAGCATGCTCACATCGACGCTGCCATTGAGAACGTCAGCCGCCGACACCGCACGATAAGCTTCCGGTGCATTACGGTAAGAGATGCGCATACTGCCCGCTGCATCCAGCGGGATCCGCAAACCGGGGTAGGCATTCAGCTGCAGCACCTGACTCGGCCCAAACAGCGACCTCTCTTGGCTCACACTGGCATCCCAGGACTGAGAGCTGACGGACTGCAAAAAGGCACTGATGGCCAGTGCAGGGTATGCCTGACCATCAACACAGATAATAGCGGGAACTTCTCGTACGGCACCGTCGGAGGCGACGATGGGAGTAATGTGGCCCTTGGCTATGCTCGCGAAACCCGCATTGTTGCCAAGAAAACTCTGAGTCGAAGGGAAGCCGGCACTTTGCGCTTCGCCACAGCTCACACCTGAAAGGGCATGAGTCATCTGGCCTGTGCGCACTAACTGCTCGGACTGCAACACTGGAACCTGTGCCAGCACAGCACCGCCCGAAACGGCCTGCAGAGCATTCAGCAGGTTGTCATCGCCCGAGCGCACCTCAGGGTACACGATGTCATGCAACTGTAATTGCACACCAGCCTTGTCGAGGGCCGTGACCAGCAGCGCCATATTGTCGCGAGACCATGGCCACGGACCAACTTGCGCCACACTCTTCTCATCAATTGCCACTACGGTAATGCGCTGCTCGGTTGCAGTCTCGGCATTAAGAGTCCAGCCCAGCGCTCCCAGACGCTCTTCAATGTTCTTCAGCGGGCTATTGAACAAAACGCTCAGCAGCAAACTCAGCAACGCCGCCAGCCCCAGCATCAAAACCCGGGCCCGCACCGGCGCCAAGCGCAACAGGAACGCCAGAGGATTGGGGAGCCGACCGAGGCTGTTGAAGTTCATGGACATTACTGCTTATCCCAGAGCGTCAGACCCTGCACGCTGCCATCCAGCAGTTGCTTCTCGAAAAAGTATCCCGCCTCCGCGCCATCGAGACTGACGGCACCAGCCATCCTCTGAGTGTCTGTATTGCTATAGAAGTAGCCTCCATCATAAATCCGACCAGTCGCTGAGAAGTCCACTTTGCCAGTGCTGTTGTGGCTGAGCCCCAGGTCTGTGGCAAAACTGCTTTCGCTGAAATCGATTTTGAGATTGCCGCTATTGACCTGCATGGCCACCACACCGCTGCCGGAATGGTAAAAGGCCTGTGCGCTGTCCAGACCAAAACTGACAACACCCAGATCGGGAGCGATGCGCTTGGTGCCATTCTCGGTGCGGAACAACCCGTAGACATTATCTCCCACGGTAATCTCACGGCCTGCACTTGCCAGCTCGTACGTCGTGCTGATGCGCTCTGCAACGCCTTGCCCATCGAGATTGGCGTAACGACCCCATACCAGCTTCTCTGATGCAACATCCGCAGCGACCACCGGGGCACCCGGAGTGAAATCAGGAGCCGCAACCGCAGGGGGCAGAAGGGCGGGGGGGGTTACCGGAGGCAATGTAACATTGCTCGCCACCAGTGCAACTTTTCTGGAGGTCACGGACTCGAGATACACATCTGTGCCAACGGATTTGTCTTCGGCTTTGCCAGCAGCATCAGCCACTTCCACTTCTTCCCGGTTCAACGGGCCGCGCTCATCCGCAGCCGGCACCAAGCGAGGCAGGGGCGTGCGGCCATCCATCTGGACGACCTGCAACGATTCCTGGGTCAGCTCGACCGCATTGACTGCGCACGGCCCGAAGTTGGACGCCAGACAGTCATTCGAAAAGGGAGCCACCACAATGGCCCCCTCGTTCACCAGTGCGCGCACGCTTTCATCAGTCGCACTGACGACAAAGTCGGTACCACGTACGCCAATGGCGGCGATGGGAGTATTCAAACGGAAGCGCTCGCGGGCGGCATGAGCACCCTTGCCGGAGATGGCACGGGTGACGCCCTCTACGAGATTGAGCTTGATGGAAGACTGCTCTGGATTGGCGGCGTTGAAATCGTAGCGCTCAATCTCCAGCAGACTGTCGGGGCGAACACTGACCAGAGCATCATCAGCAAAGCGGATATGCACGTGGCCATTCGCCTCTGTCACGACGCGATCATTGACGTGGATCGGTGTACCTTTACGGATCAGCTCTCGGGAATTATCTGCCGACTCAAGATAGGCTTTGCCCAGCACCAGGCTGACCTCGCCAACACCCGCTGCTCCAGTTTCGGCCAACGCGCTATCAACGAGCGCGACCTGCGCAAGCAGCGCTGCGGCCACACTCAGGCGCAGTGCAGACTTTTTCAGACGTAATCCGGATTTCATAGCCCTGTCCTCCACATCGGGAGATTAACAACACATTTTGACCATCAAGCAGAAATGGAACGAGTCCACTTTTATGGTTGCAAGCTTATCCGCAGCGCTCCGCAACGCGGGTGATTACAGTCACACAAGGTCAAAATACTCTCGTTTGCTATTCGCTTTCAAGCACTTATAATGCCCGGGCAACGCCGCAACCCGCACCAGTGCGCAGACGCCGGGATTAAACATTTATCGTGGTAACCCCAGAGCTGTTAAGTACTTTCCCCATCCTCAAATCCCTGCCTCAAGAAGTCCTGAGCCAACTGGCTCCGCTGTCAGCCATGCGCAAGTTTGCGCGTCGAGGCATCGTTCTCAACGCGGGGGTCAGGGAGGAGTCATTGTGTTTTTTATTTGAGGGACGACTGCAGGGCGTGGATTTTACCATCGATGGTCGGGAAGTCGGGCTTTATTTTGTCGAGCCGGGAGACTTCTGTGGGGAACTGGGGCTCTTCGACCATGGCCCGCAGCCAGAGTATGTGATCGCCTTGACTGCAGCAGTGACTGTATTCATACCGATGGAGGCGCTGCGCGAAGTCATGATTAAGCAACCAGGCATTGTTCGTGTGATTTGCGAACGACTGTCCGCCCGTCTGCGTCAAATGACCAAACAGCGCTCCCTGCTGGGCCTGCCCAACATCAGCCAGCGCGTGTGCTGTCAGCTGTGGATGCTGGTACCGGAAGAAGACAAGAGCGGCCGCACCGAATCACTGATCAACAATCCTCCGACTCACATGGAGATCGCCATCATGTTGAATCTGAGCCGGGAAACGGTCACTCGCGTCTTCCAGAACCTGCAGACACGGCAGATCGTGAAGCGCGACGGAGCCGCATGCCTGCTGATTTCCGATGTGCAGACCCTGCGGGAATTGGCGGAAGGGAAGCAGGAATTATAGAAAGTCGCCGAAAGACACAGCCCGACGGTTAGGTGTACAATCCTGCCCGAATCGTTGGCCAGACTTGAATTATTTCAGACACACCCAACCTTGTGTGTCTGATTGCATGGCCGACCCCGAAATCCGACCCCAACTCCGCCCGGCCGAACAGCGGACTTGATAATAAGCAGCCCCGATGAAAGACACTAAAAACAGCCCTCGCTATAAGGAACTTTTTGAGGCATTCAAAGCCGTTCGTCACTACTTCATCTACGCCGGGGTATTCAGCGCCGCCATCAATATTCTGATGCTGGTGCCTATTCTGTACATGATGCAGGTATACGACCGCGTCGTCTCCAGCGGCAGCCTTCCCACGCTCGCCGCACTGACCGTGATCATGGTGTTTCTGATGAGCGCCATGGGCGGTTTCGAGTGGGTCCGCTCCATGATCCTGATTGGCGCCAGCAACAAGCTTGAACAGAATCTGCGGCAGCGAGTGTTTGATGCCACGTTCAAGAGCGCACTGCTTTCCGGCGGACTTAACAACGGCTCACAGCCCAACAGTGACCTTTCCAGCCTGCGTCAGTTCCTCACTGGCAATGGCCTGTTCGCATTCTTCGACGCGCCCTGGTTTCCGATCTATGTGGCGGTCATGTTCATGTTCCATTTCTGGTTCGGAGTGGTGGCTATCTTCGCCGGCATCGTCATGGTGATCCTGGCCTACGTCACCGAAAAAGTTACCACCACGAAACTCAAGGACGCCAACAGCGAGGCCAACTGGGTCAACAATCAAATCAATGGCAGTGTCCGCAACGCCGAGGTCATCGCCGCCATGGGCATGATCGAGAACATTCGACGACGCCAGCAAAAGCGTGCTGACCGTGTATTGATCCTGCAAACCGAGGCCAGTAAATGGGCGGGCCTGCTCAGCACCCTGTCGAGGAGTTTCCGTGTCATCACTCAGTCCCTGATTCTGGGACTTGGGGCACTGTTGGCACTCAAGCAGGAAATTTCGCCCGGCATGATGATCGCGGGCTCGCTGCTGCTGGGACGAGCGTTGGCTCCGATCGATCTCCTGGTAGCCAGTTGGAAGGGCTTCTCCGTGGCTCGTGCACAATACGAGCGCCTGGGCCAATTGCTCGAAAGGATTCCTGCGGACGGCGAGAATATGCCTCTGCCGGCACCGGTGGGCAATCTGTCAGTTGAACAGGTTCTCGTCACCCCGCCCGGCTCACGTATACCGGTCGTCAGAGGCGTCACCTTCGAGCTCAAAGCAGGAGAAGCGCTGGGAATCGTCGGCCCAAGCGCATCTGGCAAATCCAGTCTGGCACGCGCCCTGCTCGGTATCTGGCCTGCAGCATCCGGGAAAGTGCGCCTCGACAGCGCCGACATTGCCGCTTGGGATCGACTCGAGCTGGGGCCTTATCTCGGTTATCTGCCGCAAGACATCGAACTGTTTGACGGCACTATTTCCGAGAATATTTGCCGCTTTGGTGAAGTCGATGCAGAACAGATCGTTACAGCAGCCAAGCTGGCCGGTGTTCATGAACTGATCCTGCGTCTTCCGCAGGGATACGACACCGTCATTGGCGGCAGCGGCGGCGCACTTTCAGGGGGCCAGCGCCAGCGCATTGGTCTCGCAAGAGCGGTCTACGGCAATCCGCGACTGCTGGTCCTTGATGAGCCCAACTCCAACCTCGACGATCAGGGCGAGCGGGAGCTGGTAACCGCATTGCAGCGAGTGAAGGCGCAGGGCACCACAGTGATTGTGATCACCCATCGCACAATGGTGCTGTTGGGCATGGATAAGATCCTGGTGATGAAAGAGGGTTCCGCCGTCAGCTTTGGTCCACGCGATCAGGTATTGGCAGGCCTCGTAGCGCAGAACGACGCCCGCAAGGCGCCAGCCGCTGAGAGCGCAGCGTCCTGAACAGACGGACCGAATACTCCTTACGAATTGATTGGGAATGAAACAGTGACAGCAAACCGAGGCAATCAGAACAAACTCCCAGCCGTGATGGCAGCAGAGCCTCCCACGCCCCATGCAAGCCCCAATGCCGTCATCGAGACGGAGATTGACGGCGCGCGACGTGCAGGCATTTTCATCGCTGTGCTCGTGTTTGGCGTGTTCGGCCTCTGGGCAGCAGTGGCACCACTCAACGGGGCCGCACATGCGATTGGCGTAGTGACCGTGCGCTCCTACAAACAGGTTGTACAACACCTGGAGGGCGGGATGGTCAGTGAAATACGCGCCCAGAATGGCGATTATGTCGAAGCCGGAGCGCCACTGCTGGTGCTGGACAGCACGCAGTCGCTGACCCAACTGGAGATCGTAAGCGCCCAGTTCACGGCGCTGACCGCCATGGAAGCGCGACTGATTGCGGAACGTGACGGTCTGGACAGCATTGTCTTCCCAGACTCCCTCGCCGCCTCGGACGTCAACGCCCGTGAGGAAATGGCGGTGCAGACCCAGATTTTCGATGCGCGCAAGGCTTCGCGCGAAGGTGCGATTGCGGTCTTGGAGCAGCGCATTGAACAGCTCAGATCTCGCGTCACA
>JBBTKA010000161.1:0-4810 GCA_038059145.1 Pseudomonadota bacterium | reverse complement strand
AATCCAGCAAGGAAGAACTCGCGGCATCCTTTGCCGAGGAGCTGGCAGACGTGAGACTACTGCTCGAAGAAGGCTTCGCTGACAAATTGCGCCTGCGCGAGCTGGAACGCAGTCATGCCATGTTGCAAGGCGAAGCGGCAGAGCTGGTGGCGACGATTTCATCGACTGAGATGCAGATTGGTGAAACGCAGCTGCAGATTCTCCAGCAAACCAACGAGTTTCAGGCCGATGTCGTCAACCAGCTCGGCGAAGTTCAGATCAATCTGAAGGATTCACGCGAGCGCATGATTGCCTTGAAGGATATCGTGGAGCGCACCGTGGTACGTGCGCCGGTATCCGGTCTGGTTAATGGCATGCAATACCACACCATTGGCGCAGTGATTGCTCCGGGCAACCCAATCGCCGATATCGTGCCGCAGAGCGATGAGCTGGTCGTTGAAGCGCATGTGGCACCTGTCGACATCGACCGGGTCAGCGCAGGTCAGGCAGCTACCATTCGCTTTTCTGCCTTCAGCAGCGCTGTCCCTACCATTGATGGTACCGTCTTGAGCGTGTCCGCCGATGCGATTGTGGACCCGAACTCGGGCATGCAGTTCTACGTCGCGAGAGTGCAAGTGACTGAGGAAGGCATGGCGGAGCTTGGGAATCTGGCGCTGGTCCCTGGCATGCCGGCAGAAGTTTTTATTGCTTCCGGGTCACGCACCTTCCTGCAATACGTGATGAAGCCCTTTTCCAATGCGCTGGCGCGCAGCCTTATCGAAGACTGATGCGTATGAAACCGACATTATTGCCAGCACTGTGTCTGAGCCTCATCGGCTTCTGGATCGCGCCAGCCTTCGCGGCCGAGCCGGAGCGGGATAGTGTCAGCACAATCCTTGTGGAAGGTTCGACACTGGAGGACTTCTTTACCGCCGCCATCGACTACAGCCCTCGCCTGCGCATCGCAGAGGAACGCTGGAACGTGGGCACGGCGCGCAAGAAGTCTGCCACTGGGCAGTTGCTGCCCCAGCTCAATGCCAATGGCAGCATTTCCGACAACACTCAGGATGTTCTGAACCTTAGCCGCAAATACCGGGGTGAGCGCTACTCTGTGCAACTAACCCAGGTCCTCTTCAACTGGCAGGCCTTCGCGGCGCGCAGTGCCGCAGCGCTGGCGGAAGACCAGACGGAGGCGGAGTACTTCGCTGAGCTCAGCTGGCTGCTGACCGATGTCGCCGAAAAGTACTTCAATGTGCTGCAGGCGGAGGACGCCGTCACCTCCATCCGCACCGAACTGGAAGCGGTGAACAATCAGCTCGAACAAATACAGCGTCTCTATGACCTGCAGTCTGCCAAAGTCACCGATCTGTATGCGGCGCAGGCACGCCAGGCTGCCGTTCAAGCTCAGCAACTGGACATGGAAAGCCAATTGGCACTGGCGCGCGAGGCCTTGCGCGCATTGACTGGCCTGCAGGTGGGACTGCTGTTCCGCCTCGATGAGAACATCACCATTCCAGCTCTGAGCGAGGGCGTCGAGGTATGGCTTGAGCGGGCACGCTCCAGCAACCAGATGATTCAGGCGCGCATGTACGCAATGAGGGCTGCAGACAAGCGCATCTCCCAGCAGCGTGGGACCTACATGCCAAGGGTCACGCTGATTGCCCAGCAACAACTTTCCGACATCGGCTTCGACAATATGCCGATGGACAGAACCGACACCACCTATGTCGGTGTGGATGTTTCCATCCCATTATTTGCAGGTGGCAGTAACCGAGCTTCGGTTAGCGAGGCTACCGCGCTGCACGGTATCGCCCAAAACGAACTCCGCCAGACACAACTGGAAATCGTCGAGAGCACTCGTACTGCTTACCTGCAGGTCAAATCGAGTGAATTGCGTACCCAGGCGGCAGAGAAGCTCTACGAATCCACCGAACTGTCGCTTAGTTCCATGCAGCGTGGCTTTGAGCTTGGCGCCGTGACCAGTGTGGATGTGCTTAATGCTTTGCGTGACCGCTTTCAGGCAGAACGCGATTTGCAAAGGACCCGCTACGAACACATAAAGTTTTCGCTGCTGCTGAAGCGCGAGGCCGGCATACTGAGCGGGGACGACCTGATCGATGTCGGCAGCTGGCTCATCGCTCCGCAGCCATGACCATGGCCTTCACATCAAATCAACACACTGGATCGTGAATGTTCTTTAGACTGCTCCAACAATGGGTCCTCGCCCCCATCGTCAATTACCGCCTGTTTCACAACTTCGCCCGGCAGGATTTCACCGGGCAGTTTGCGGGTTCGCTTGGCGGGGTCATCTGGCTGTTCATCACGCCCATCGTCAACATCCTGATCTACGCGTTCGTGTTCAATGTGGTGTTCCGCGCACCGATGCCCGAAGAGTATGGCGACACGCCGTTCGTGGTTTTCCTGATGATGGGGTACCTGCCGTGGTTTGCCTTCGCTGACGCGGTCGGGCGCGCCAGCACCCTACTGCTGGAAAAGGCGCCGCTCATCACCAAGGTCATGTTTCCCGTGCAGATCATTCCGGCCGTTGGCACCGTGGTGCCTTACCTGGTGCATGGCATCGCGCTGGGGCTGTTTCTGCTGTATCTGGCCGCCACCGGCCACTTCACCCTGATGTGGCTGTGGCTGCCGGTCGTCTTCTTCCTGCAGTTCCTTTTCACCATGGGCCTGGTGGCGATACTCTCAGCCCTGTGTGTATTCTTGCGGGACATTCAGCAGATGGTGACACTGGTGCTGACGACCTGGTTCTTTCTGACGCCGATCATCTATCCAATCTCGCTGATTCCCGAGGACTGGCGGCCGCTGCTGCTGCTCAACCCGATGCACAGCTTCGTACAGATGTACCGTGAGCTGATCCTGCTGGACAGCTTCTCGATGGCGAGCTTTCAGATCATCGTGCCGGCGGCCCTTCTGATGTATTGCTTCGGCGGCTGGATATTCATGCGGATCAAGCATGCCTTCGGGGATGTGCTTTAACCGCGAGAACCCTCTGTGGGAGCGGGCCCGCCCGCGATCAAGTCTTGCTCAGACCTGATCGCGGGCAGGCCCGCTCCCACAAGGACTGAGTAATTTAAGAGAACATCATGCACAGCATTTCAGTGGAAAACATTCACAAGGACTTCCGCATCTACGAGCGGCCTCAGGACAGGCTGCTGGAGTTGCTGCAGCGCCGCCCGCGTCACAAGGTCTTCCATGTGTTGCAGGACATCTCCTTCTCCGTGCTGGAGGGCAGGAGCCTGGGCATCATCGGCGACAACGGCGCAGGCAAGTCGACTCTGATGAAGCTGCTGGTCGGCACGTTGCAGCCCACTCGTGGCACCATCTCCATCAAGGGGCAGGTCGCGGCGCTGCTGGAGCTGGGCGCAGGCTTCCACCCGGAGTTCACCGGCCGTCGCAATATCTACCTGAACGCGGCACTGCTGGGCGTGCCGGACGACAACATCGCCGCCATGGAGCGGGAGATCATCGAGTTCTCGGAGCTCGGCGACTTCATCGATCGCCCGGTGAAGACTTATTCCTCTGGCATGTACGTGCGTCTGGCGTTCTCCATCGCCACCATGGTGCGCCCGGACGTGCTGGTGATCGACGAGGCGCTCTCGGTGGGTGACATCGCCTTCCAGAAGAAGTGCGTCGAGCGCATGAACGAGTTCCGCAAACAGCAGAAGACCATGATCTTCTGCAGCCACTCCATGTATCACGTGCAGGAGCTTTGCGACACGGCAATCTGGCTGGAGAAGGGCCGCATCCGCGAGATCGGCGAGAGCCACCAGGTGGTGGGGCATTACGAGAGCTTCTGCAACAGCAAGCAGTCCGAACACAATGAACCGCTGGACATCAACAAAGTCGACGACCGCCTGCAGAAGGATTGCCGGGTCATCAGCACCATCGTACGGTCACTGGATGGCGACGAGATCGAGGAAGTCGAGCCGCTCTCCGACATCATCCTGGAAACGCGAATCGAGATTCTGGCTGACAACGTCGTCTGCAACTTCGGTTTCGCCGTGATGCGCACGCTGGACGAGATCATGTCGGCCTACCTGACGACCGATCTCACTGATGTGCCCAAAGGGCCTTTCCAGAAAGGCGAGGTGCTGACCGTGCGCACGCGGGTCAATGCCATCTCCATGCGGGTCGGGGAGTTCTATGTGCTGGGGGGTGTCGCGGATGCCAGCGGACTGCTCTGGTACGAAGTGAAGCTGAGCAAGCTCATCAAGATCCGGCCCAACAAGGGCGTCGGCTCGCTGATCATGAAAGTGGATTGGGATATCCAGCGCGGCTAAGCGCGACAAAATGCCACATTTCTTCTAGCTCCCCATTGCGCAATCATTGCAGCGTTCAATTCCGAATATTGTGAATGCTGGAGCAAGAATGAGCACACGAATCACCCCTAATGTATTCAGACTTTCCCGATTGGCGCTTGCCGTCGCGCTGGCGCTGCCAGCGGGCGTGGCAGCAGCGGCTGAAGATGTCAATGGAAAGACCATTGAAGAAATCCTTGTAGAAGGGCAGCGACATCGCGCCAGCGGGCATCTGCAAAGCCTCGATCAGTCAGACATCCGAAAGCTGTCAGCCGCTACCAGTGACACCGCCAGACTGTTATCACAACTGGCGGGAGTCAGTGTGAACCAGACCGGCGCGGTATCCAGCCTGCCGACCATTCGCGGGCTGGCCGATGACCGCCTGCGCATCAAAGTCGACGGTATGGACCTGATCGCCGCCTGTCCCAATCACATGAATCCGCCACTGTCCTATATGGCACCCAGCGACGTGGGCCAGATGACAGTGTTCGCCGGCATCACGCCGGTGAGCGTCG
>JBBTKA010000160.1:0-9307 GCA_038059145.1 Pseudomonadota bacterium | reverse complement strand
TGGCGTTAGTGCGCTGCTGCCGAATCAGCTCCTGTGGGAGCGGGCCTTGCCCGCGATCAATTGACTCCCCATCTGATCGCGGGCTAGGCCCGCTCCCACAGGTCGCCAGCAGGGTTTTGATATCCACGCTCAGGGCTGCCTGCAGCGCCTGGCGCAGCCGCTCCGCTTGCGGATATGGCGTCTCTTCGAAACCGGTGCGCCCGCGCGCATCGGCCTCGCAGACGAGCAGGAACTGCCGCATCTGCTCCGGTCTGCGGAAAGCGTCCAGTGCTTCGAGCAGGCGCAAGATGGTCTCGGGGCGCAATTCCGCTATGCGGTGGCAGTGGGTGTGATACTCGCTCGCCAGCCGGGCTATGGCGGCATACTTGTTGGGAACGCGCAGGCGATCACACAGACGCTTCAGTGGCGTCAGCCCGAGCTTCTCGTGCCCGTAGTGATGCGGCCAGTTGTCTGCCGGTGTGACGGCCTTGCCCAGATCATGCACCAGTGTCGCGAAGCGCACGATGGGGTCGGTGGAAAGGCGTGTCGCCTGCTCCAGACACATCATCACATGCACGCCGGTGTCGATCTCCGGGTGATAGCGCTCCGGCTGTGGCACGCCGAACAGCGCATCCACCTCCGGAAGAATCGCTGCGAGTGCGCCACAGGCGCGCAGGGTGCGGAAAAACACGACTGGCGAGCGTTCCTGGAGTGCTTTGTCCATTTCCTGCCAGACCCGCTCGGCCACCAGGTGGTCGAGTTCACCGCTGGCGCTCATGCGTGTCATCAGCGCCAGAGTGTCATCGGCGACCCGAAATCCGAGGTGAGCGAACCGCGCGGCGAAGCGCGCCACCCGCAACACGCGCAGAGGATCTTCGCTGAAGGCGGGGGACACATGCCGCAGAATGCGCTGCTCAAGATCAGCCTGACCGTGATAAGGGTCGATGAGATTGCCCTGCTCGTCCTCGGCGATGGCATTGATGGTGAGGTCGCGACGCAGCAAGTCTTCCTCCAGTGTCACGCTGGCGGAGGCATTGAAGGCAAAGCCCGTGTAGCCCGGACCGGTCTTGCGTTCGGTGCGCGCCAGGGCGTATTCGGACTTGGTCTGAGGGTGCAGAAACACCGGGAAGTCGCGCCCTACCTGCTGATAACCCAAGGCGAGCATCTCGGCGACACTGCCTCCAACAACCACATAGTCGCGGTCCGAGCCCGCAGCAGAATTTGAAAACCCGAGCAATCTGTCGCGTACGGCGCCCCCGACAAGGTAGGTTTTCATGGGTTCTGGTGGGCTCCAGTGAAGGCTGATGGCAAGAGTGTAACGCCCGGCTCAGACGCTGAACAGTTGATGGTCCTCCAGACGCATCACGCTCAGCTCTCGTCCCCACACGCAGCCGGTGTCCATGGCGTAGATGAGGGGGTTGCCGGTTTGGCCTTCCAGGGCGGCCCAGTGGCCGAAGAGAATGCGGGTGGCAGGAGTCAGTTTTTCGAATTTGTACCAGGGGTGAAAGCCTTCGGGTGCTGCAGTAAGGCCTTCTTTCACCTGCAGATTCAGCGTGCCGCGTTCGTCGCAGAAGCGCATGCGCGTCAGGTAATTGGTGATGCAGCGCAGGCGCTCATACCCAACCAGACTGTTTTTCCAGCGTTTGGGAGTATCGCCATACATGTTCTCAAAGAAGTGCAGGAAATCGCTGCCGCGCAGGGTCAATTCCACTTCGGCGGCCAGCTCCAGCGTCTTCTGCAACGACCATTGCGGCGCGACGCCGGCGTGCACCATGAGGAAATATTGCAGGCCCTCGTTGGTCTCGATGCAGTCGTAGTGGGCGAGTGGCTTGCGGCGCAACCAGTCGCTCAGTTCGCCGCAATCGGGAGCATCCAGCAGCTGTTGCAGGGTGTCTTTGGTGCGCGAGGGAGCGACGCCATAGTAAATGGCGAGGAAGTGCAGATCGTGGTTGCCGAGCACAATGGTGGCGGCGCTGCCGAGGTCACGCAGATAGCGCAAGGTATCCAGCGACTTCGGCCCCCGGTTGATCAAATCTCCGACACACCACAGCCGGTCCTGGCCGGGCTTGAAGTCGACATTGGTGAGCAACTGCCGCAGAGACTTGTAACACCCCTGAATATCTCCGATAACGTATGTCGACATATTGCCCGGCGGCCTTCCTTCAATGCACAGTCAGTGGTCGAGACAGGAGAAACGCCGGTATGGGAGCGGCAAATTTCTCGCCATCCTCGCTGACCATCTCGTAACTGCCTTGCATGGTGCCAAAGCCGGTCGTCAGCACTGCACCGCTGGTGTAGTGGAAGGCCTGTCCTGGCGCGATCAAGGGCTGCTGGCCGATGACGCCGCTGCCGCGCACTTCTTCCACCTTGTCGTTGTCATCGGTAATGATCCAGTGGCGCGACAGCAGCTTGACGGGCTTCTCGCTCTTGTTTTCGATGCCGATGGTGTAGGCGAAAACATAACGGTTGTTGTCGGGGTCCGACTGATCCTGCAGATATTGCGTCTTCACGGAAATGTCGATGCCCTGGGGTGTGGCCAAATGCCTGAACTCATTATTCAAGATAGGACTCCTCCTGTTCTGCTGCCTTCGACCCGGTAGTTGCGGCCCTGGTGATACTGTCGCTTATCCTGGCGTAATCCGCCAGTGACAGATTCTCCGGACGCAAACCCAGATCGATCGGCAGCTTGCTTAACTCTGCCTCTGATATGAGGGTGCGCAAGCTGTTCTTCAAGGTCTTGCGGCGCTGCGTAAAGGCCACGCGCACCACATCCTGCAGGCAGCGCACGTCGAGCACCTTGACGGGCAGCTCCCGGTGCGGCGTCAGGCGCACGATGGCGGAGCAGACCTTGGGCTGGGGAGTGAAGGCGCCGGGCGGCACATCAAACAGATGCTCTACCTCGCAGTAGTACTGCATCATCAGGCCGAGACGGCCGAATTCTTCATCGCCGGGCTGCGCCGCCAGACGCTGCACAACTTCCAGCTGCAGCATAAAAGTCATGTCCTGAATCAGGTGACTGTAGTTGAGCAGGTGGAACATGCACGGCGTGGAAATGTTGTAGGGCAGGTTGCCGACCACGCGCAGTGAGCGCGGCTTGTCACTCAAGGCACTGAAATCGAACTTCAGCACGTCGCCCAGGTGCAGTTCAAAGCGTGGATCTTCCCCGAGCGTCTGCTGCAGATAAGCGGCGAGGTCGCGGTCCAGCTCGACAGCATCCAGCTTGCCACAGTTGGCGAGCAGCTTGCGCGTCAGTGCGCCCTGACCAGGGCCGATCTCGACCATGTGATCCGTCGGCTGGGGATGAATGGCATTGATGATGCGCTGGATGACATTCTGATCGTGCAGGAAGTTTTGCCCGAAGCGCTTGCGGGCGCGGTGCTCGAAGCCGTCGTTCTGCAGTCCCTTTTTCGCTGACGATTGGCGGCCGCCATCACGCGAGCCTGCGTCGACATTGCGTTTGCGTGGGAACTTGTTCATGGCTGGACTACCTCTTTTCGGCTGTGTCTGGCCATCAGCTGCGCGGTGGCGATTGCCTCCTGCAGGCTGCCGACGCTGGCCTTGCCTGTTCCTGCCAGATCCAGCGCGGTGCCGTGGTCCACCGAGGTGCGGATGATCGGCAGGCCGAGCGTGATATTGCTGGCATTGCCGAAACCCTTGAATTTGAGTACCGGCAGCCCCTGATCGTGGTACATCGACAGCACGGCGTCGGCATGGTCGAGATATTTGGCGGTGAACAGGGTGTCCGCGGGCAACGGGCCGATCAGGTTCACGTCCTGCGCTCGCATCTCGTGCAGTACCGGCTCGATGATGTCGATTTCTTCGCGGCCCAGATGTCCGCCTTCCCCGGCATGGGGATTCAGTCCGCAGACCAGAATGGCGGGCCGCGCGATGCCAAAGCGACGGCGCAGGTCGGCATCGAGAATGCGAATGATGTTGCGCAGCAGCGGCGCCGTGATCGCGGCGGGAACTTCTGCCAGTGGCAGGTGCGTGGTCGCCAGCGCTACCCGCAGGCCGGGAGTGGCGAGCATCATCACGGTCAGCTTTACGCCGCACAGGTCGGCGAGGAACTCCGTGTGTCCGGTGAAGGGGTAGCCCGCATCGTTGATGATGCTCTTCTGCACCGGGCCGGTGACCATGGCATCGGCCTCGCCCTTCTGGCAGACACTCACGGCCGTGCGCAGGGTCTCCAGCACATAGTCGGCATTGGCGGCGTTGAGCTGCCCCGGAATAGTCGGCTCACGCAGACTGACAGGAATGATGCTCAAGGTGTTGGCGGCGCTGGGGCGGCGTGGTGCCGCCGGGTCGAAGGGGCTGAGGAGCAGGCGCATGCCCAGCTGTGCCGCGCGGTCGAGCAGCAGCAGCGGGTCGGCGATCACGATGCGTTCGCTGTCTGTGCTCGGCTCGCGGGCGAGCTGAATGCACAGGTCCGGGCCGATACCAGCGGGTTCCCCGGGGGTAATGACGATGCGATCAATGGCAGGAGTCAGGGCGTTCACTACTCGATAATCTTGACGTAGGCCTTCTCGCGAATCTCGACCAGCCAGTTCTGCAATTCGATCTCGAACTTGCGGCCGCGCAGCGTGTTTTCTGCCTGCTGGCGGCTGAATTCGCGGCTCATGTCCTGCTCGCGGCGCTCCAGCACTTCGGCGATATGCCAGCCGAAGCTGGTGCGGAAGGGCTCGCTGACCTTGCCGATTTCCATGTCTTTAACGACGGCTTCGAAATCGGGCGGCATGCCGCCTTCGTTGGCCCAGCCCATGTCCCCGCCTGCGACGACCGACGCGGAGTCATCGGACATCTCGCGAGCGATCTGCGCGAAGTCCTCGCCGTTGTTGATGCGTTCATAGAGGGAGTTGATAAGCGCCTCGGCCTGCTCTTCGGTGCGGATCTCGTTGGGCGTGATCAGGATGTGACGAGCGCGGGTCTGGTTGACCATCGTGGCGATGTCGCCACGGACTTCCTTCAGAAACACCAAGTGGAAACCGCTCGGGCTGCGAATCGGGCCGCGGATTTCCCCGGCCTTCATGGTCGGCACCAGATCGACGAACAGGGTGGGCAGGGCATCTGCCTTGCGCCAGCCGAGTTCTCCGCCAGTAGCCTGATACGCCGTTGGGGGTGTGGCGGCGGCGCCACGCTGGGCAATCGCGCGGGCCTGGGTGAAATCCGTGCCGCCTTGAATGGCTTCCAGCATCTGCTGGGCAAACTGTTCCTTGGCCTGAATCAGCTCCTCGGCGTCGTCCTCGCCCACGACGATCAGTGTCTGATCGACGAGGTAGTCCGGCGCCATGGTGACGCGGCCCATCTCCGAATTCAGGAAATTTTCGATCTCCTGATCGGTGATGTTGATGCGGCGGTTGACCATGCCGCGCTGCAGGTCACGCAAGGTCAGTTCCTTGCGAATCTGATTGCGGGTGTTCAGGTACTCGTTCTGACCTTCGAGCACAGTGACGTACTCGTCAAAGGTCATGTTGTTCTGCTGGGCAATCGAGCTGATCACATCATTGATGGTGTCGTCGTCATAACGGATGCCCATGCGCTCGGCCAGTTGTGTCTGCAGATTTTCCACCACCAGGGTTTCGATCAGCTGTGTGCGCAACTCGTCGGCGGGCGGCAACGGCTGTCCTGCGGCCGCTGACTGTTCACGCACCTGCGCCATACGCGCTTCGAGTTCGCTCTGCAGGACGACGCCTTCGTCGACAATCGCCACCACCTTGTCCAGCACTTCACGCTGCGCCCAGGCGCTGCTGCCGCTCACCAGAGTGAACAACACGATCGCGATTGAGGCGAGGGCCTGCAGCCTGCGCGTGTTGAATTGCAAATTACTCATCTTGTCCATACTCCTTGAAGCCCAGGATGCCGTCACTGAGCAGTCTGCTGATACCACCGCCGCTGATGTTGCCAAGGCCGTTGAGTGTCAGCTGAAAAAATACGCCGGTGTTGGTTTCGTCATGCAGCAGGTAGAACTCGTCGTCATCGATCCACTCCCGGCCGACCAGTCGGATGGTGGCGCAGCAGTTGCTGTATTCGACGCCTGCAAACGTGTAGAGATTGCGGCTGTTGCTGTGATCATAGTTCCATCGGCCCAGCAAACGCCAACTATTGTTCAGCGGCCAGATGGCGGAAACGTCGCTCTGCTTGATGCGCGGATCGATCTGGATAGGCACCGCGCCGTAGAGATCCACGAGCAGGCGGTAGCGGTAAGCCAGGTTGAAAATGTGGCTGGCGTCGGACTGATAGCGGAAGCCGAAGCTGCCCTCGTCGACGTGCTGCTGGTCATCGTTCCACTGCACATCGCTATTGATGCGCCAGTAATTGTTGAACTGATACAGCCCCTCGGCCACGAGCGCCGAACGGTCGGTCTTGCGCGCCTGCAGCGTCACCCAGTTCTGCAGCAGGCTGTCCATGGAGACGATCCTGTCTTCAAAATAGACGATCTGCCCGAGGCTGACACGCGCCTTCTCTTCGCCGCTGGCGTTAATGAAACGGCTGGCGAGCGCGACGCTCAGCTGATTGGCGTCGCCGATGCGATCCTGACCACTGAAGCGATTGTCGCGGAACAGCTGGCCGTAGCTGAAGTTGAACTGCGCGGTGTCGAAGGTCGGCAGCAGCGACTGGTCTTCCTGCTCGCTGTACAGGTAGTAGAGGCGTGGTTCCAGCGTTTGCGTCAGGCCGTTGCCCATGGGGCGGTCGAAGAACAGGCCGGCGTCCAGGCTGAACACGCCGAGGCCACGGTCAGGGTTGTCCAGCGTGCCGTTGGCCTGCTGATCCAGCTGCCAGGTGGTGTACTTGTACTTGGCCGTCGGGACGAAGAACCCGGCGTTGCCACGCATCGGCCAGCTGATCTGTGGCTCGATGTGGGCGCGTGTACCGGTCACCAGTGCGCCGTTGTTCAATTGCGCCGTCGTCAGCAGATCTTTGTCCAGGGTGCGATCGAAACGCACATGGCTGGCGTCGAAGCCGACGCGCAGAGGGCCGAGCGCATATTCGCTGCCCAGCAGCAATTCCGGCAGGCGGTCATACGGACGGTTCAGGTCGCTCGCGGAAATGAAGGGATCGATGATGTCGATGCTCTGCACGCGGGTGCCGGCGTACCAGTTTGCCGAGCGGTAGTTGAGCTGGCCGCTGCGCTGCAGGTGCGTGCGGCTGGAGACATTCAGGCCGCTGCTGCCGAGGTCGTGGAAGAAATCGACATCACTCACGTCCTCGTAGTTGATCTGCGTGGACCAGTTAGCACCGATGGCGCCCTGATGTTCGAAGCCGACGAACCAGCGGTTTTCCTCGGGAGGTGAGCTGGAGCCGGGGATGTTGGCGGTGGCCAGGTTATAGCGTTTGTCGCCGGGCAGTGCCGAGAGGCTCAGCGTGTTCATCGACCAATCTGCCAGATAACGACCCTCGGCGCTGACCATCATGCCGCGATCACCAATGAAGCGCGGAGTGAGCGTCGCGTCGGCCTGCGGGGCGATGTTGAAGTAATAGGGCAGGGCGACATCGAGTCCGCCGTCACTGGTGGAGCCGATGCTCGGCGCCAGAAATCCAGACACGCGCTGGTCCCCTAGCGGGAAGGGGACGGTGAAGGGGTAGTGGAACACCGGCACGTCTTTGATGCGCAGGGTCACGGCGGTGGCGCTGCCGATGCCAGCCAGTGTGTCCAGCGTCATGCTGCGGGCCTGCAGCTTCCAGAATTCGTTGCCGGGCTCGCAGCGACTGAATTCGCCATTCTCGATGGCGAGCACTTCACCGGCGCTGTCATAGACAATCACGCTGGCGGCGCCGTGCACGCCGTACTGATGCAGCACGTAGTCGGCATTCTCGATGCGGTTGATGCTGTTGGCCTGATCCATGAACGCGGCATCGCCGGTCAGCAACACACCGGGCTCGCGGAACACCACGTCACCGGTCAGGGACACCGTGTTGGCGTCCTGATCGATCACGGTCGAGGTGGTATTGGTGACGGTGCGGTTGCCCTGCTGGATGGCGACGGTGCCGTCGATGCGGGCGATGTTGCCGTTGGTCTGGTCGATGCCGCCCGGGGCGCTGAACAGCGTCGGCGCGCCGGCAGAGTCGGCCTGCGGATCGACCGGCTGGCCGTCCAGTCCCTGACGTACGGGTTCGATGTAGGCGCCACAGCAATTGGCGGGCATCGCTGCGCGCTGTTCCGGCGTCATTTGTTCGGTGGTGGTCCAGTCCAGCGTGCGCTGCCCCTGACTCTGGGGCGCTGCTGTGCTGCTGCCTGCATTTTGCGAGGTGCTGCGGCCCGAGGCTGAGCGAGTGACGACGATGCCGGAGTTGGGTGTTGTTCGGGTGCCCGCCGGATTTTCGATACATTGCCAGCTGCCGTCGGCCGCTGCGCTGCAGGTCCATTGTCCCTGATCCGCAGCTGGAGTCTGTGCCTGTGCCGATGCTGAAGGTTGACTCATCAGGACACCGGCGGCGAGGATCAGGGAGATGTTGGAGCACAAAAGGCTTTTTCGAAACTGCATTGTCGCAGGCAATCCAATAGAATAGGGTGGCTTCGGAAGGTCGCTGCAACGGGAAACGTGCTGCTGCGGGCGCCGATCAGTGAGCGGCATAATAATTCATTGGGATTCATATAGAAACACTGCAAATCGGGAACGTGATGGATCAGAGAAAGAGCGCATTGTCGGCCTGGGCGCGACGATGTCTGGGGGAGTTGGCCGGTCTGCAGCCGGAGAGCGAAGCGGCTTTCGCGCTGGCACAAGCGCCAGTAGAAACGGTGTCCGGCGATGCCAGTTTTCGTCGTTATTTCCGGGTTCGCCTGACGGCGCCACTGCTCGGCAAAGGTGTTATTCGCGAAGGTCAGCAGTCGCTGCAGCAGCTGTTGAGTGCGTCCAGTTTCGTGCTGGTCGATGCGCCGCCAGCCCATGAGGATTGCCACAAATTTGTGCGCATTGCGCGTCTGCTGCGCGATTCAGGATTGTTGACTCCTCGTGTCATTGCAGTGGATTACGAGCAGGGCTTCATGTTGCTGGAGGATTTTGGAGACACGCTGTATCTGCCGCAGCTGCTGGAGAGCAGAGCGTCTGGTGACGCTGCCGCCGATACGCTTTATCAGGCCGCGATGGCGGCGTTGATCGAGCTGCAGGCGCGCGGTAAAGGCGGCGAGCTGGCGCCTTATGATCGCGCGCTGTTGCGTCGCGAGATGGCGTTATTTGACGAATGGTTCTGTGAGCGTTTTCTGGGGCTTGACTTGAGTGCGCAGGAGAAGGCGCTGCTCGATGCAACCTGGACCTTCCTGGAGGACGCGGCACTGGCGCAGACGCAGGTGTGTGTGCATCGCGATTATCATTCTCGCAACCTGATGATTCTG
>JBBTKA010000159.1:0-5931 GCA_038059145.1 Pseudomonadota bacterium | reverse complement strand
GATTGGATGTATCGCGACAGCACTGCATCGCGGGCAGGCCCGCTCCCACAGACAGACACATCGGAAGACACATGAATTCCCTGACTCTTCAACCTCTCCAATCCATCAATGGTGACGTCACGCTGCCCGGCTCCAAGAGCCTGTCGAACCGCATTCTGTTGCTGGCAGCTGTCGCGCAGGGCGAAACCCGCATCAGCAATCTGCTGGACAGCGACGATGTGCGGCATATGCTCAACGCGCTGAAGGCACTCGGTGTGCCGTACACCCTGAGCGCCGACAAGAGCATCTGCACGCTGCAGGGACGCTCTGGCCCGCTGAATTTCGACGGTGCGCTGGAAATATTCCTGGGCAATGCGGGCACCGCCATGCGTCCGCTGTGCGCGATGCTGTGCGCCGGCAAGGGCGATTTCACGTTGAAGGGCGAGCCACGCATGTACGAACGCCCGATTGGCGATCTGGTCGATTGCCTGCGTGCCTGTGGCGCCAGCATCGACTATCTGGGCAACGCGGGCTACCCGCCCCTGCGCATCCACGGCGATGGGCTGCGCGGTGGTCAGGTCAGCATCAAGGGCAACATCTCCAGCCAGTTCCTCACCGCCATGCTGATGGCGGCGCCCTTCTGCAACAGTGATCTGGAAATTGTGGTGGAAGGTGAACTAGTCTCCAAACCCTACATCCTCATCACACTCGATGTCATGGCAAAATTTGGCGTGCAGGTCGAGAACCATGACTATCAGCGCTTTGTCATCAAGGCCGGACAGCGCTATGTGTCACCCGGCACTATGATGGTCGAAGGCGATGCGTCGTCAGCATCCTATTTCCTCGCCGCTGCCGCGATCGCCGGCGGCACCGTGCGCGTGCACGGCACCGGCAGCGCCAGCGTGCAGGGCGATGCCCGTTTCGCCGAAGTGCTGCAACAGATGGGCGCAAAGGTGACCTGGGGCGATACCTGGATCGAAGTCAGCCGCGGCGAGTTGCATGGCGTCGATGTCGACCTGAATCATATCCCCGATGCGGCGATGACCATTGCAACCACCGCCCTGTTTGCGAAAGGACCGACGGCGATCCGCAACATCTACAACTGGCGTGTGAAGGAGACTGATCGCCTGAGTGCGATGGCGACGGAATTGCGCAAGGTGGGCGCCGTAGTCATCGAAGGCGAGGATTACATCGAGATCACGCCACCCCTGAAGATTCAGGCTGCGGCCATCGACACTTACGACGACCACCGCATGGCCATGTGCTTCTCGCTGGCAGCATTCGGAGACAGCCCGATCACCATCAATGACCCGGGCTGCACGTCGAAGACCTTCCCGACGTATTTCGAACTGTTCGCGAGACTGTGTACGCCTAAGTAGCGCCGGGCGCCGCGCTGTAGCGCACGGTATTGCGACCAGCCTGCTTTGCCTGATACATCGCATCATCGGCGCGCTTGAGCACCGCATTCTGAGACTCGTTCTCGCCCAGGAACAAGGCGACACCGACACAACACGAGCAGCGATGACTGATGGTCTGCTCCTGCGCGTCATCCGCGACGACCTGCAGCAGATACGGCTGCTCCAGTGAGGCACGGATCTTCTCTGCCACCGCCAAGGCCTCGCTGCGCGACAGCGCCTCGGCCTCCTTGAGATTGCTCAATACCACGACGAACTCGTCGCCGCCCAGTCTTGCCACCGTGTCCACCTCGCGTACCGTGGCGTTGAGTCGGCGCGCCACTTCAATCAGCAGCAAGTCACCCGCAGCGTGCCCCTGCTCATCATTCAGCGGCTTGAAGTTGTCGAGATCGAGCAGCATGACGGCACCATGCAGGCCGCTGCGCTTGCTCCCCGCCATGGCCATGGCGAGACGATCATTGAGCATGCGGCGATTCGGCAACTGAGTGAGGGGATCGTAAAACGCCAGATGCTTGATCTGCTCCTCAATGGAGCGGCGTTCCGTGACGTCGCGCCCGATGCCGTGATAACCCTTGATCTTGCCCTCGGCATCAAACTCCTGGGTCATCGTCACGTCCATCCACACTTCGCTGCCATCCTTGCAGCGCATCGGCACAGTGGCCCGTGAATCGCCCCTGGCGAGAACCTCACGCATCAGCCCGACCCCCTCTTCGGTCAACGTCTCCAGCATCGGCCGCCCAAGCACCTCAGCGGCGGGAAAGCCGCGCAGTCGCTCATCGGCGGGGCTGATATAAACGATGTTCAGATCGGCGTCCTCGCGCCAGACTATCTCGGAGATATCCTCCGTGAGCATGCGGAACAGCGCCTCGTTCTCGCGCAGTTTCTGTTGACTCTCTCGCAACGCAGTCTCGCGTTGCGAGAGGCTCTGCAAGAGATGATTGAAGCCACTCACCAACATGCCGATCTCGTCGTTGCGCACAATCGGCAGCGGCTGCGGCGGATGATCGGAGGCAGCCATGACGGCTAACGTTTTGACATTGTCGAACAAGGGGGTGAGCTGGCGCCTGAGCATGACCCAGGTGGCCGCGCTGGCCAGCAGACTGAGAAAGAGTGCGGCTGCAAAGGTGCGCTGCTGCATGAGCCGAATCGGCGCGAAGGCCTCCTGGGTGGAGATTGAGGCGGATGCTGCCCAATCCACCCCCTGCAGACGTTTGACGGAGTTCATCACTTCCTCGCCAAACTGATTCACGTAGATCTGAGTCCCCTCATAGCCATCAACGAAACGATCAATGGCAGGAACCACTCCTGGCGTGCTGAGTGGCTGCAGCGTGCGCTCCTTGCGAGTCGAGGCCATGATCAGGCGCTCTTCCTGGGCCACCAGAAAGTAGGCACCCGTCGTGCCGTATTTGCTCTCGGTCAGGTAATCCAGAAACTCGGCATTGAGCAGATCGACTATCCCGACAATGCCCCCCGCGACCTGCCCTTGCGGATCCAGGATGGGGGTGCTGATGCCCACCAGCGGCATCGGCGGCCGAGTGCCCATGGTCGGCGAACCGACGATAGACCGGCGCTCACCAAGCGCTTGGACGTAGGCGGCACGCGTGTTGAGGTCAATTCCGATGCGCCCTGTTGCGAGCGGCGCTTCGGCGATGACGATACCGCTCGCATTGGCAATCAACACGCCGCCACTGAACAGGCTTTGCAGCACTTCCTGATTATTCAACAGCGACTGCGTTGCAGCGGGATTATCCAGCGCCTGCAGATCCATACCGCCGGCCAGCAACTCCAAAGCGTTGATGCGGTCCTGCAGTTGATCCTCGATAGCCGACGCAATGAACGAGACGACGGAGAATTGCTGATCCCCCAACTGTCTCTGCATGTCCTGCAGCAGAAGTCGGCTGGCATAAAATTCCAATGACCAGATACTGGCCAGGAAAATCATGAGCGTAAAAAGCGTGATCTTGCTTTTCAGCGATGTGAAGTGCAGTCGGCTGAAGTTCATCGCCCGATTATGGGAGAAGCATCACGTGAAGGAAAGCCACAAACGTGGTGGCCAAGGCAGAAGGAATGGAGCGGGTGATGGGAATCGAACCCACGTCTAAAGCTTGGGAAGCTCTCGTTCTACCATTGAACTACACCCGCAGGGGTGGCACACAACAAGCGATGATGGTCGGAGTGAGAGGATTCGAACCTCCGGCTTCTACGTCCCGAACGTAGCACTCTACCAGGCTGAGCTACACTCCGATCTCTTGCTTGCTGACTGTCGGTTACCCGCTCTGTCGAGCCGGTCGGCCGGGGCGGATAATATGCCATCGGCGGTGGTTTTTCCAAGGGGTTGAGTCACTTTAACTTACCCAAATACAAATTCACTCCGCCGTCGTCTCAGCCATCATCTGTCCGGCAAACGGATCGGCATTGCCAGCGGCATAGCGACTGATGACAGGGTTGGCATACATCTGCAAGAGGTAGGAACGGATCTTCGGATCCGCTGCATCGAGACGCGCGGCAAATTTCTCTGCGCTCTCACCGTTGACGGGAACTACCAGGTCGGGCGGAAGTGCAATCGGAGGCACCCGACCCGGATCACTCTCTCGCAGCTTCTCGAGTGCCAGGAAATTGGTCGGTTGCAACAGGTAGTTGTGAATGATCTGCTGATCGATCTGTGCCGCCGCATCTTCGGCGGCATCGCTGGTCAGCTGGACCGGCACGCCGAAACTCACATGCACATGGCCCTTGAAGCCAATCATGCCGGTGACGATGCTGTGGATGTCACTCTGCTCATCCTTCTGGTAGGAGCCCAGTTCGGCCTTCTGATAAAGCTCGTCTGCCTTGAGCGTGTCACACGGATCGAATTCATAGGAGATGGCGACCGGCACGATATGCAGAGAATTGAGCGACTGTTGCAAGCCCAGCTCGCGCTTCGCCATCGAGAGCATCTTCAGCAGCGCGGTATCCGTGCGATCGACACCATCTTTGGCTCGCCCCTCGCGCTGTGCTATCCACACACTGCGGTTGTTGTCGATGCAATGATGGATGTACTCGGACAACTGTTTCGAGGACTTCAGCAGCTCGCGCCCTTTCAAGGAGCGCCGCACGATGAAGCTCTTGTTGAGGCGCATGAGGTCAGTCACGAACGGGCGCTTGAGCAGGTTGTCGCCGATGGCGATGTCGACCGTGTCGAACCCGGCGTGGAAGAGCATGTAATTCACAAAGGCCGGGTCCATGGCGATGTCGCGATGATTGCTGATGAAAAGACACGGCTTGTCGCGCGACAGATTTTCCAATCCCGAATGTGTGAGGTTGGACGCCGTCTTCTCGATCATCTGGTCCATATACAGCGCGATGACGCCCTGCATGCTCTTCACAGTGTTGACGTGTTCGAGCTGCGCGGTGAGCTTGCGCCTGGCCAGCCAGCACACCAGGGCGGGCAACAATCGATAGGCTTTTGGAAAACTGAATCCGGCAATGCTGCGGATAAATTCGGGATTGGCGAGCAGCCCGTCAATGACAGGGCGTACTTCGTCGTCGTGGTAGGGCCTGATGTCCTTGAATTGATCCATGGTCTGCAGGGGATGTCCCGATGAGCCGAATGAGGGCGGCGATTCTACTCATTTTGCCTGTTGGCGGCAAACTGCAGCTCGGCCAGATTGGCATACAGAGGACTGCTGAGCAGCAATTCCTGATGCGTGCCCTGCGCGACCACACGTCCTGCGTCCATCACCACGATGGTGTCGACGTTCATCACTGTCGCAAGTCGATGCGCGATCACGATGGTGGTGCGATTCTGCATCAGCGCATCGAGCGCCATCTGCACCTTGCGTTCACTCTCGGCATCCAGTGCGCTGGTGGCCTCGTCCAGCAAAAGAATTGGCGCGTTCTTGAGAATGGCGCGCGCAATGGCGAGGCGCTGGCGCTGCCCGCCGGAGAGGCGGATGCCCGATTCGCCCAGATAGCTGTCGTAACCTTCCGGCAGCTGCTCGATGAATTCGCTGGCGAACGCCGCCTGTGCGGCCTCCATCACCTGTTCGTCGGTCGCATCCGGCCGACCGTAGCGAATGTTCTCGCGCACATTGCCGGTGAACATCGCCGGCTGCTGGGAAACGATAGCGATGTGGCTGCGCAGGGCCAGCAAATCGACATGGCGGTTATCGAGTCCGTCGATCAACACCTGTCCCTGTTGCGGATCGTAGAAGCGCAGCAGCAGATCGAACAGCGTCGACTTGCCCGCGCCGGAGGGGCCGACCAGTGCCACGCTGCTGCCGGCACGGATGTGCAGATTCAAACCATCGATGGCGGCGCTGCCAGGCCGCGAGGGATAGCAGAAACGCAGGTCCCGCAACTCGATCTCGCCCCGGAATGGCTCGACATAAGACTGTGGTTGCGACGGCGAGACGATATTGCTGGGCGCGTGCAGCAACTCCATCAAGCGCTCTGTCGCCCCGGCCGCGCGCTGCAGATCACCGATCACCTGACTGATGGCCCCCACCGCAGAGGCTACGATGACCGACTTGCCTGGTCTCGGGATCGTTTCCACGGC
>JBBTKA010000158.1:0-6531 GCA_038059145.1 Pseudomonadota bacterium | reverse complement strand
ACAGAATTATTGGAACACCCAGAAGTCTGTGGCCAATTTAACTTGACCACTACAGTTACAAAGCGGCTGAGCTTCTGGATGGTAGTGATGATGATGCGGGCGTTGGGGTCTTCCAGTTGTTTCTGCAAAACAGCCGTCGAGGTGTTGGAGTTGGCTGCACCTTTTCCGAAGCGTTCGTATTCGCGCATGGTCTGGTAGTCCAGATCCTTGCGGTCTACCACAAACAGTACCTTGTCGATGTCTGCCAACCCACGTGCCAGTTGTGCCGCTTTGAAGCTGGTCAGGGTTTTGCCGCTGCCAGTGGTGTGCCAGACATAGCCGCCTGCCGCGATGCTGCCGAGCTGGCGATGATTCGTGGAGGTGGCAATGCGTTGCAAAATCTGTTCAGCAGCGACGATCTGATAGGGCCGCATCACCAGCAACTTGCGATCGACATCGAACACGCAGTAGCGGGTCAGAATGTTCAGCAGCGCGTGCTTGGCGAAGAAAGTTTTGGTGAAGCCTGAAAGTTCGGTGATGGGTTTGTTGGCGGCATCGGCCCACCAGCTTGTGAACGAAAAACTGTTGGAGGTTTTCTGCCGTGAACGGGCGCTGCGCTGCTCTGCTAAGTGACCGTCGCGCACGGTGTTGCTGTAATACTTTGTCAGCGTGCCATTGCTGATGACGAACAGCTGCACGTATTCGAACAGGCCGCAGCCTGCCCAGAAGCTGTCACGCTGATAGCGGTTGATCTGGTTGAAGGCCTCGCGTATGTCCACGCCCCGGCGCTTCAGTTCGATGTGCACCATGGGCAGGCCGTTCACCAGAATCGTCACGTCGAAGCGGCTGGCACGAACTGCGCCCTGCTCATCGCGTGGGACTTCGTATTGGTTCACGACCTGCAATGAGTTGTTGTGGATATTCTGCTTGTCGAGCAGGTAGATGTTCTTGATGGTGCCGTCGTCGCGCTTGAGCACCTGGATGTGGTCTTCCTGCAGACGTGCTGTTTTCTCGATAATGCCGTCGTTGGCGCTCGCCACACAGGTGCTGAAGAAACGCTCCCATTCGACATCTGTGAAAGTGATCTTGTTGAGTTTTTCGAGTTGGTTGCGCAGGTTGGCGATCAGTGTCGCTTCTGAGGTGATGGGAAGATAAGCATAGGCTTGCAGTTGCAGTTGCGCGATGAAAGCCTTCTCCAGCTCGGCTTCACTTTGATAAGCCGTTTCCCGCACGTCTTTCTGGTCGGGCAGAAACTCGGCGACAACGGTGCTTTCGCTAGAAAGTGCGATTGGCTCGTAGCGGTAAGGTTTGATGTCTTCGCTCATGCGCTTTCAACCTTTTACTCAACATACTGAGTATTTTTACTCAATGGAAACAGTAAGGTAACTCAGCCTTTCCGGCGTCTTTGTTTATTGGGTTTGCTGTAGCCTCAAGGCACTACGTGCAAATACCTAGCAAATAAAAAAATTTCCATATCTTATTGATTTTAATAAATTTAAATTTATGCATCAGGAGGCTCCTCCGCTTCTCATCAAATAGCCAGCAAATAGAAATTGGTTCACTTTGCCCACCAAGGGAGGTACTTCATGTATTTCCTGCCCGCGTTGGTGTCATGGGGGACAATGACGCCAGCCTCCAAGGCTTCCTTGATCAGGCGTGAAGCCGTGGCACTGTTCTTCGCATCGATGCCGAACCGTTCCCGTAGGCTGGTATTAGTCATCTGGTCCCGCTGCACGTAGCGCAAACAGGCATGCTGATAGCAGGCACGAATCCGGTCATCCTTCTCCATATTTTTCAGGTCCCGGTGGGCAAACAGAACGGCTCTTGTATGTTCGCCCGTTGTTTCGAACAAAGGAGCGGGAAGTTGATAAAGCTCAGTCTGAAATACCACTTTATCCACACCGCTGCCGCGTTCTTCACAAATGCCGATACGGCGCATGAACGAAGCCAGAGTCTCGTTGCGGGAGCGGGGCGGGCTGTCGAGGAAGCGCTCGGTCTGGATTAGCGGCAGGCCGGGATTGGTGATTTCCATGCGATTGTTGAATATTTCCACCATCGGCCCGGTGCCGGTGGCGAGGAAGTCCTGGTGGATAATGGCGTTGGCTACCAGCTCGCGGATGGCCAGCTCTGGGAACATGGGAACTTCTTTGCGCAACGCAGGACCGATCACTTCATTGCTGGGCAACTGCGCCGTGATGAAGTCAATCAACCCTTCAAAGCCAGCGGCGTAGCCCTTGCCGCCTTCCTGCTCACGCAGGGTCTCCACCCGATTCTCGCCCTTGTACAGCACCACCCGCACGGCTTTGCGTTTGAGCGTTTGAAAGTCCGCCAGTCGTCGAGCAAACAGCACAGCTCCCAAATTGGTGATGTTCCAGAGAGCGGCACTAACCGGAGCAATCATGGCGTCCGCTGCCAGGGCAGACAAAATGCCCTCTCTGGCTTCGGGCAAGGGCAGGGAGAGGCGCTCGAAATAGACTGGATAATCGAGCAGCTTGAGCACGGTATCGGTACTGACGTTGGCGTTGGCTACCTCCCTTTCGAACGCAACCTGGTCGAATATCCGCCACAACGCGCGCTCCTTTTCTGGAAAATCCTTCAGCCGCTTCTTGTAGGAGCCGATGCGGATGAATTCATTGCCTTTGAACTGCACCGGATGGCGAAAGGCCGGGCTGATCTCCAGCAGCACCACAGCCTTGCCTTCGGCCTGCAACGGGTAAAAGCGGAAATTGATCATGGGGGCAAGCGAACGCAGTAGCCAGTTTTCCAGTGCTTCGCCACCAACTTTGGCAGCGCCTGGGTTGAACTGTGTGCCAACAATCTCATGGGTGCTGTTGTCCAGCCCCCACACCAGCCAGGCCTGGGTCTTGCGCAGCAGGGCAGCGGAATTAGCCAAAGCGGAGAGATATTCTCCGATTTCCTCCGGATTGTCGTTGTTGTGCTTGAACTCCACCCACTCAGTTTCAGCGGGCAAGGTGCGTACCTCCTGAAGGACGCGCAGTAGTTCGTCAGGGGTGCGATCCAAGTTCATGCCACCTCTTTGAAAGTCAATAACCGATTGCGATAGTGTTCATATTGCTGGCGGCGGGCTTTTATCTCGGCGGGCAGACCGCTGGAGAGGTCGTTCACCAGTGTGTCGAATTTTTCAAGGATGGAGACGATGCGCGCTTGTTCTTCGGCGGGTGGGACTGGGATGGTGAGCTTGGCGAGACTCTCTCCTGAGAGCCGTTTGACCTTTGCACGAGCAACGAATTTGTTTTTCTCAGCGTTGAAAGCCGTGGTCTGAAAGTAGTAAGAAACAAATTTCGGATTCATTGAGTGGCTGAGTGAGAAGCAGTCATCGTGAATGGCGACTTTTTCGGACCCTAGCCATGCGACAGCCTTGCCGACCTCCTCGACTGTCTCGCCGACAGAGGCAATGACTATATCTCCTGGTTGTGCGAATCGGAGTGTGGAAATCAGATCAGCATCTACATGGGAAATTGTCGTCATTGCCGAGGTTCCGTAGTGAGTATAGATGTCGCCGTAGTGAATACAGGGAATGCCTTCCGAAACATAGTTTTCTTTTGTGAATCGACGCCCGCGTGTGAGCTTGCCAATCTCACCTAAGGCCATCCATTTTGTTTTTGTCTGCATGCTTTCGTCAGTCATGCGCTCATCGAAGCTGAGCAGCGCGTCGCGGTAGTACTTGTACTGCCGTCGACGCGCTTCCAGCTCCGCTTCCAGCTCCGCTTCCAGCTCCGCTTCCAGCTCCGCTTCTAATTGCGTAAAAGTGTCCAACACTTTCACAATTTCACGCTGCACTTCGAGCGGAGGGATCGGAAAGCTAAACTTTCTGAAGCCACTCATATCGACTGAGGCAAAACTTGATGTTGTTATATTGTTGCGGCACCAATCGTCCAACACGAAGCAGTAGTAAAAGGCGAACTTAATGTCGAGCTGATCGGAAAAAGTCGCATTTAAGGCCAGAGAAGTAAATCTCTGATTGGAGAGGTGGGGTACTGTGACAAGCGCGTGTTCCCCAATAGTGGCTGACGTCGCAACAATTATTGAATTAGCAGGAAATAGCCTGCCTCCCTTTGCCGCTTCGTCCGTGATTTTTTGAATTGACTTGCTCAGGATTCGGCCGTTCTCGCGAATATCCTCCATTCGGAACCATGGTACGGTTCCATCGACCCAGTAAGCTTTGTTGGTCGTTGCAGGTGTGTATCCGTTCTTCGTGATAAATATCTCTTGAAGCTCTCTGAATTCCACCCCTTCTGGACACAACTCTGCAATCAACTCATCGATCCGACTCATGGCTTTTCCTTCCCGCCGATCTTCTTCTGCACAGCCTTCACAGTTTCGAGATGCACCGCCTCTACATCGGACGGCAGCGCATCCTGTTGTGAGCGGAACTTGGCGGTGTCGAAGTAGCCGGACACCAGCGTGTTCGGGCGCTTGAGTTCGTCCGCATCAAGAAAGCTCTTGCCGTCGGTGGCAGTTGTTGCGAATTCTGCAACAACTGCCGAGCGCTCTAACTCGTCTTCGGCAAAGAAATTGGCGATGTGCCGGGAGGTGATGGATTTGTCCAGGCTCAGCAGGTTCATGGCTGCCCCTCTTGTGCCACGGGTTGTGGCACAAGCTCCAAGTCCGCCACGATGGCGTCAATCGCCGTACGCAATTCCGCTTGCCTCGCCACGATGCCTGCAATCTTGGCATTGAGTGCCTGGATGTCGATGGCCTCGCTGGTGTCGCGCTGCTCGACATAGGACGATACGGCGATGTTGTAACCGTTCTCTGCAATGTCGCCGTTGTCCACCAGCCGTGTGAAGTGATCGATGTCTTTGCGCTCGGTGTAGGCCCTCAGAATTTTCTGCTGGTGCTCGGCGGTCAGCTTGTTCTTGTTGCCGCTGCGGACAAATTCACTGCTGCCATCAATGAAGAGCGTAGCGTTGTCGTGCTTGGATTTCTTCAGCACAACGATGCAAGTGGCGATGGTGGTGCCGAAGAACAGGTCGGGTGGCAACTGGATGACGGCATCGACGTAGTTGTTGTCGATCAGGTACTGGCGAATCTTCTGTTCTGCGCCACCGCGATAGAGCACGCCGGGGAATTCAACAATCGCCGCCGTGCCATTGACTGCTAGCCATGAAAGAATGTGCAACGTGAAGGCGAGGTCGGCCTTGCTCTTGGGCGCGAGCACACCCGCCGGGGCGAAGCGGGGATCGTTGATGAGAAGCGGGTTGGCGTCGCCATCCCATTTGATCGAGTAGGGCGGATTGGAGACGATGGCCTCGAAGGGTTCGTCGTCCCAGTGCGCCGGGTCGGTCAGTGTGTCACCGTGGGCGACGTTGAATTTCTCGTAATTCACATCGTGCAGGAACATGTTGATCCGACACAGGTTGAAGGTGGTCAGGTTGACTTCCTGGCCATAGAACCCTTGACGGACGTTGTCATGGCCCAGCACCTTGGCGAATTTCAGCAGCAAGGAGCCAGAGCCACAGGCAGGGTCATACACTTTGTTGACTTCGGTCTTGCCAACCACGGTAATGCGAGCGAGCAATTCGGAGACTTCTTGCGGAGTATAAAATTCGCCACCGGATTTGCCGGCCGTCGAGGCGTACATCTGCATCAGGTATTCGTAGGCATCGCCGAACAGATCGATGGTGTTGTCCGAGAAGTTGCCGGACGCGCTGCTTAAGGGAAGTTCACCAATGGCATCGAGCAGTTTCACCAGTTTTTCGTTGCGCTTGGCCACGGTGGGGCCGAGCTTGTTGCTGTTGACGTCGAGGTCATCGAACAGACCCTTGATGTCGTTCTCGCTGTCAGCACCGAGCGCAGAGCCTTCGATGTCGGCAAAGACGCGGCTTAAGGTTTCATTGAGGTTGGCATCCAGACGGGCCTGCTTTCGCACGTTGGTGAACAGGTGCGACGGGAGAATGTAGAAGCCTTTCTCCTTTACAGTCTCCACGCGCCCGAATTCAGCCTCGGCATCACTGAGCAAGGTGTAGTCGAAATCTGCAGCGCCTGCCTTGCGCTCCTGCACGTTCAGGTAGGCAGCAAGGTTTTCGGAGATGAAGCGGTAGAACAGTATGCCGAGCACATAGGTCTTGAAGTCCCAGCCATCGACACTGCCGCGTAAATCGTTGGCAATGCGCCAAATGGTTCTGTGCAATTCGGCGCGTTCGGTTTCCTTGTTGTTGCTCACGGTCATTCCTTGTTGTTGCTAATGTGCGCGGGGATGCTATCACGTGATCATCCTGTCAGGCATTCGCGGCCCCGGACTTTTTCCACGCCTGTGTTTCTTCAAGGGAATTTTGCTACCATCGGCGCTTCTGCCAGAGCGGCGTAACCCGCCCGGCGCCCGTTACCACTCGAACACACGCATGAAAAAATCCACAAGAGGAGCACAGACATGACCATAGCCATTGGCGACAAGATTCCGGCCACCACTTTCAAGATCATGGGCGAGAAAGGCCCCCAGGACATCACTTCCGACGAAATTTTCGCAGGCAAGAAGGTCGTCCTGTTCGCAGTGCCCGGCGCCTTCACGCCCGGCTGCACCGTCACCCC
>JBBTKA010000157.1:2644-7436 GCA_038059145.1 Pseudomonadota bacterium | reverse complement strand
GTCAACCCAGTGCACAGGAGATCGCCGATCTGCTGTTCGCCTGGAAGGTCGCCATGTTCGTGAAATCCAATGCCATCGTGTACTGCAAGAATAACCAGACCATCGGCATCGGCGCCGGCCAGATGAGCCGCGTCTACAGCGCTCGGATTGCTGGTATCAAGGCGGCTGACGAGAACCTGGAAGTGAAAGGCTCCGTGATGGCATCCGATGCCTTCTTCCCGTTCCGCGACGGCATCGACGCCGCAGCGAAAGCGGGCATCAGCGCCGTGATTCAGCCCGGCGGCTCCATGCGGGACGAAGAAGTCATCGCAGCAGCCGACGAAGCTGGCATGGCCATGGTGTTTACCGGTGTGCGCCACTTCCGTCATTAACAGCCGTCACCAAATGTCGTCACTAAAGTTGGTTATTAGGAACGCTTCATGAACGTACTGATTATTGGAAACGGCGGTCGCGAACATGCTCTGGCGTGGCGCCTGAGACAGTCTCCACAGGCTGGCAAGATCTTCGTCGCTCCTGGCAACGCCGGCACACACCTGGAAGCAGGTGTCGAGAACGTCGCCATCGACACGCTGGATTTCCCGGCGCTGGTGAAATTCGCGCAACAGAACGACATCGGGCTGACGATCGTCGGCCCCGAAGCACCCTTGGTGGCAGGCGTTGTGGATTACTTCGCCAGTCATGGCCTGCGCTGCTTCGGGCCAACCCGCAACGCGGCTCAATTGGAAGGCTCCAAGGCCTTCACCAAAGACTTCCTCGCCCGCCATGGTGTGCCTACCGCCGCCTACCGCAACTTCACCGAGATCGCTCCGGCCGTCGCCTATGTCCGCGAACAGGGCGCTCCCATCGTCATCAAGGCTGATGGACTCGCGGCGGGCAAGGGCGTGATCATTGCCCAGACCGTGGAGGAGGCCATTGCCACTATCGAAGACATGCTTTCTGGAAACAAGTTCGGCAACGCCGGACACCGCGTCGTCATCGAACAATTCCTGACCGGCGAAGAGGCCAGCTTCATCGTCATGGTCGATGGCATCCATGTGCTGCCATTTGCCACCTCGCAGGATCACAAGGCACGCGATGATGGCGACCGTGGTCCGAATACCGGCGGCATGGGTGCCTACTCCCCCGCCCCCGTAGTGACCGACGCGGTGCATGCCAAAGTGATGCGGCAAGTGATCATGCCCACCGTCAACGGCATGCGCGCGGATGGCAATCCTTACGTCGGCTTTCTTTATGCGGGTTTGATGATCTCCGAGAATGGCGACATCAACGTCATCGAATACAACTGCCGCTTCGGCGACCCGGAGGCGCAACCCGTGATGATGCGCCTGCAGTCCGACCTGATCACCCTGTGCAATGCCGCCCTGGATGGCCAGCTGAATACCGTCACCGCGCAGTGGGACCCGCGCCCGGCGGTAGGTGTAGTGATGGCCAGCGGTGGCTACCCGGATTCCTATGCCAAAGGCGATGTCATCAGTGGGTTGGAAACCAATACCTCCAGCGACCGCAAAGTCTTTCATGCGGGCACTGCCATGCGCGGCAATGACGTGGTCAGCAACGGTGGCCGCGTGTTGTGTGCTACGGCACTGGGCAACACCGTCACCGAAGCGCAGCAGGCTGCCTACGCGCTGGCGGACGGAGTACACTGGAACGAAGTCTACTACCGACGCGATATCGCCTATCGCGCTATTGCCAGAGAGAAGGCCCGAGAGAAGGTGAGATAACATGCGCCAGCAAGCATCCTCCGCCAGCACTGCCCTGAACGGTCTCGACCAGCTGATCGTGCAGTTTGACCAGGCCCTGCGCACCTTGGTGCCCGGCGCCAGCACCGCACGACGCCCAACGCCTGCACGCGGCAAACCGGAACACGAATTGACGCAAGAGCAGCGCCAGCACGCGGCCGCTCTCATGCGCATCAACCACACCGGAGAAGTCTGCGCCCAGGCGCTGTATCAAGGCCAGGCACTGACCGCCAAACTGCCCGATATCCGCACAGCCATGGAACATGCCGCTCAGGAGGAAGTCGATCATCTCGCCTGGTGCGAACAGCGCCTGCGGGAGCTGGACAGCCGCACAAGCTATCTCAATCCTCTCTGGTACGGCCTGTCATTCGGACTGGGGGCTGCAGCAGGACTGGCGGGCGACAAGTGGAGCCTGGGTTTTGTGGCAGAGACCGAGCAGCAGGTATGCGAACATCTGCGTGAGCATCTGGAAAAACTGCCACGCGAAGACGAGAAGAGCCATGCCGTTCTCAATCAGATGCTGGTTGACGAGAAGAACCATGGCGAAACCGCCAGACTGGCTGGCGGTGCTGATCTGCCAATGCCCATCAAGCTGGGCATGACGCTGATGTCGGTCGTGATGAAGAAAACGGTATATCGGGTTTAAGAAACCGAATTACTCCGCCACGATTTCAAAATCGTGGGTCACCTGCACCCCGCCTTTGACCATCATGATGGTCGCCGAGCAGTACTTCTCAGCCGAGAGTGCCACCGCCTTTTCGACCTGTTTGGCGCTCAAATCCTTGCCGCTGACGCGGAAATGCATGTGAATTTTTTCGAACACGGCAGGGACGGCATCCGCACGCTCAGCGCTCAAATCACACTCACAACTGCTGACGTTCTGACGCGCTTTCTGCAGGATGGTGACCACGTCATAGGAGGAGCAACCACCCGCGCCAATCAGCAGCAACTCCATCGGACGCATGCCGATGTTCTCACCACCACTCGATTCCGGCCCTTCCATCAGCACCGCATGACCACTGCCAGATTGCCCAAGGAATTTCACATCATTTATCCAGCGCACTTTCGCTTTCATCATCGTCTCTCGTAATCGTCTCTCATCAAAGTTCACAAAGGCAGATCGGTGTCCCCACTCGGCAAAATCCGGCCCTGCACAATTTGCGCGGAAGATTACCACAGACTGCCTGTCAGCACGACGCGCCAGACATTCACAGCGATACAGGAAGTGTGATATACATCTGCGACATTTAATTTCGGCCGTATTCCCGCACAATACCCGCAATTGAGCCACATACTGACTTGTTTCGCCGTCGAGGAGTAGATCACCATGGCACTCATGGCCATCACGCCACACATAAAGGACGTGGATAACTTCCTGACGCATTGTCATCGCCGACGGTATCCCAATCGCAGCACCATCATTTACGAAGGTGACGCCTGCAACACGCTGTACTACATAATCGAAGGATCGGTCTCTGTCATTCTCGAAGACGACGATGGCAAAGAAGTCGTCATCGCTTATCTGAATCCCGGCGACTTTTTTGGAGAGATGGGTCTGTTCGAACAGAAAGAGGCCCGCAGCGCTTGGTGCCGAGCGCGCACCAGCTGCGAGATTGCGGAAATCAGTTATGCCAGCTTCAACAACTACATCCGCTCGCATCCCGAGATCGTCTTCACCATCGGCAAACAGATGGCGCATCGCCTGCGCAATACCACTCGCAAAGTTGGCGATCTCGCGTTTTACGATGTGACAGGCCGTATTGCGCGCACGCTTATTGAACTGAGCAAAGAGCCAGACGCGATGACACATCCCGACGGCATGCAGATCAAAATTACCCGCCAGGAATTGGGTCGATTGGTCAACTGTTCACGCGAAATGGCGGGGCGGGTGCTGAAGACTCTGGAAGAACAGGAACTCATTCACGTCAAGGGTAAAACCATCGTCGTTTATGGCACGCGCTGAGCGTGTCGCTTCGGGACGAAATCCCCTTCGCCTCTCGCCCATTTCTGGAAATAGGCAAAGCTGCAGATCGCCGACCTTTTCGAGTAGCGGCCGTCCGCCAGCCTGATGTGATTGTCACGGGTTGACCACAATATCTTGCGCACTCCGTTGTGTTCGAAAATCCTTTCGATATAGCGCCAGTAGAATACGCCAGGGCCGGTATAACCAACGCCCTCACGCAGTTGGGGACGCCTGCCCCGCTGGCGCACTGCTCCAGTTGCCGTCATTCCGTCGCGGCCAGCAACAGAAGCCCTTGTTCGCTTCTGCTCTGCGCCATCAGGCGCTCTTTTCTCGCCTCGATGACACTCAATTTTTCAGTTCTGTCCCGACCGCTGTACGGACCGCGCATCACCAGACTCTCCGCACGCCGGTAGTTGGTCAGTGCTTTTATCTTGTCCCCCTCCTGATGGGCCAGCTCTCCGATATTGAGGTGCGAATTGACAGCAACGGTAAAGCTGAGTGTTCCCAGATAGCGCGCCACCGACTCCAGCTGCTCACCCCGCACCTGACGAAACTGGTAGAGCCGCCGGATAATGCTCATCGCCTCACTGATGTAGGCACGGGTAATCTGAATTTCACGCTCACTCCCAAGGCTGGTGCGCTGCTCCAGTTTGAGACGACGCTGCTCCTGCTGTTCGGCACTTGCTCTCTCGGTGTCGATCAGCGCGCCGAGCCCGGACTGCACCTGGCGGATGTCGTTCTCTAGATCGACACGGGTGGGATCGAGCTGCTGAATTTTCAGCAAGTCCGATCTCAGACTCTGATACAAAATTCTCATCAGCTCCGGATTATCATCAAGATCCAGCAACGCGCGAATGACATTGCGGGTAGCCACGCGCCGCTGATCGAGCGCAGTCAGGCGGTAAAGGCGCACCATGTTCTGCTCCTGCTGCTCCTGGGCAAAGCGGGCGATGAGTAGCGCAGCCACCATCACAGCCAACAGGCAGAGCAGAACAATGAACTGGGAGAGAGCCATGGGGCACCGGAATCCAAACGACACTGACGCAAAAGATGCGTCTCCTGGTTTGTTATCGGCGCTGCTGGCGTGAGG
>JBBTKA010000157.1:0-2634 GCA_038059145.1 Pseudomonadota bacterium | reverse complement strand
TGTGGACGGGATATTCTGCGGAACGATGGTTGAATCAGATCAGTAGCAACACCCAGACCATGGCCACCATCACCATGGCCACGAATACGGCTGCTGAGCCAATATCCTTGGCCCTGCCTGAGAGCTCGTGATAGCCGGCGCCGATGCGATTGACGAGCACCTCTATGGCCGTATTGAGCAGCTCGACAATCAATAGAAGCAGCAGGGAACCGATCAGCAGCACCTTCTCGACCGGTGACTCCCCCAGCCACAGCGCGAGGGGCGCACCGATCACCAGCACCACTACTTCCAGGCGGAAGGCCTCTTCCGAGGCGAATGCGGCGCGCAGCCCTGCCAGGGAGTAACGGGCCGCAGCAATGAGGCGTGGGATGCCTTTGCGTTTGGGGGGTATGACTCCTGAGGTTTGTGAGGTGTCGTCAGACATGAGCAGCAAACAACTCCCTGAGCTTGTCGCCGGGGTGCGCGGCACGCATGAAGGTCTCGCCAATCAGGAATCCGTAGATGCCGTGCTCGATCATCTGCTGTACATCCTCCGCATTGTTGATCCCGCTCTCCGTCACCAGCAGCTTGCCAGGCGGCGTCAGGCGCGCCAGCCGATAGGTGCTGTCCAGGCTGGTCTCGAAGGTGTGCAGGTTGCGGTTATTGATGCCGATCAGGTCGAAACCGGTCGCAAGCGCCGTCTCCAGCTCCGCCTCGTCGTGCACCTCCACCAGCACATCGATGTTCAGCTGCCGGGCATAGGAGGCCAGTTCATTGAGCTGCATCGGGCTCAACGCTGCCACGATAAGTAGCACACAATCGGCTCCCAGCGCCTTGGCCTCGGCGATCTGATAGGGATCGACCATGAAATCCTTGCGAATGACAGGGAGCCCGCACGCTGCGCGCGCCTGCTGCAGATAGTCATTGCTTCCCTGAAAGAACTGCCGATCCGTCAGCACCGACAGGCAGGTAGCACCAGCCGCCTCATACTGCCGGGCGATCTGCACCGGATCGAAGTCCGCACGAATCAGACCTTTGCTGGGCGACGCCTTCTTGATCTCGGCGATGATGGCTGGCTGCCGAGCCAGCATGCGCTGGCGCAATGAACCGATGAACTCGCGCTTGTCCGTGACCAGTGCGGCCTCACGCTCCAGTTCCGACAGGCTGACGCGCGCCCGCCCCTCGGCGATTTCGCGATGTTTCTGGGCGATGATGTCTTCGAGAATGGTGGCCTTGCTCATACTGCTGATCGATGTCCTTGACTGGGTCTTCTTTGAAAATGGGTGTCTACAACGTGTTACTTAAGGCGGCGAGCTCTTCGAGCTTCTTCAGTGCGGCACCGCTGCGCAATATCTGTTGAGCTTTGGCTACACCAGCCGCCAGCGTATCCACCACATTCGCGGCGTATATCGCTGCCCCGGCGTTAAGCGCCACGATGTCGCCCGCCGCTTCATCCTCATAGCAAAGCGCGCGGCGCACCATCGCGAGGCTCTCCTGCGCGCTGTCGACTTTCAGCATCGCAAAGCCATCGCGACGTTTAATGCCGAAATCTTCGGGCCGAATGACATAGTGCCGAATCGTGCCATTGACCAGTTCACCCACCTGCGTGTCAGCCGAAATGCTGATCTCGTCCAGACCGTCATGGGCGGCAAACATCAGCACGTGCTCACTGCCCAGCGCCTTGAGCACATCCAGCATCACGTCGATCAGTTGCGGGTCATAAACACCCAGCACCTGATTCGGCGCCGAGGCGGGATTGGTGAGCGGCCCCAGCACATTGAAAATGGTACGCACGCCAATCTCGCGGCGCGCGGGGCCGACGTGTTTCATCGCACTGTGATGACCGGGGGCAAACATGAAGCCGACGCCTACCGTCTCGATGCAGCGCGCCACGGCGTCCGGGCCCAGCGCAAGTTTGACGCCTGCAGCCTCCAGCAGATCGGCGCTGCCACTCTTGCTGGTCGCGGCACGATTGCCGTGCTTGGCCACACGCGCACCGGCGCAGGCGGCCACCATGGCGGACGAGGTGGAAATATTGAAGGTGTCGGTGCCGGTGCCTCCCGTGCCACACGTGTCCACGAGGTGCTGCTTGTTGGCAACCTCTACACGAGTGACCAGTTCTCGCATCACGGTCACGGCGCCCAGCAGCTCGGCTGCCCGCACTCCCTTCATCTGCAATGCCACCAGGAAGGCGCCAATCTGCGCGTCGCTGCATTGCCCGGTCATGATCTCGCGCATCAGCGTGATCATGTCCTGAGCGCCGATGTCCTGCTGCTGGGTCAACTGGCGAATAGCGGTTTTGATATCCATGTCAGCGGCACCCATCCAGAAAATTCTTCAACAATTGATGCCCGTGCTCACTCAGGATCGACTCCGGGTGAAACTGCACGCCCTCGACATCGAGCGTCTTGTGGCGCACGCCCATGATCTCGTCCATCTGGCCATTCTCGTCCTGGGTCCAGGCAGTCACTTCCAGACAGTCAGGCAGCGTCTTGCTGTCGATCACCAGCGAATGGTAGCGCCCCGCCTCGAACGGGGCGTCGAGGCCGGCGAAGACCCCCTTGCCGTCGTGGACGACCGTCGACGTCTTGCCGTGCATCGGCGTGTGCGCGCGGCACACCGGACATTCGAGCACCCGCTTGCGGAGCCATTCCC
>JBBTKA010000156.1:0-5862 GCA_038059145.1 Pseudomonadota bacterium | reverse complement strand
GCGTCGACGACGGCCTTCAATGTGTCCAACGATCCCTTGACGCTGCCATACATCAACAGCAGGTTGTTGGTAATGAAGAAATGTACCGGGGAAAAGCCGACACCCAATCCCCATTTGAAGGCCTTGCTGTAGACGTTGGTCCACAGGAAGGCGACATCATATCCCATCTGTACAGCCCTCTCAAAAAGCGGAATGGAGAGGAAAGGCGAGACCTTTTGCCGATGTTCCTTCAATGCACCAAGCTCCTTGATGAACATGATGCGATCTTTTTTCACAACCTCCTCCATCCAGTAGGTCGAAATGGCGAGCCCTCCACTCTTCTCCGCATCTGACAATTCCCAGGGCATGTCACGCTCCTTGCTTAGCGCGCTCTTGTCCAGCAACAACACCCAGCAGAAGCCGATGATCTCGGCATCTTTGAACAGGAGTGAGAGCAACGGTATCCGTTGCGGGTTCCATTGCAGGCTGTCTTTGATCTCGCGTTTGGCTGAGGCCTCTGTCCAGCTTTCTCCCCAGCTCTCGTTGAACACCGTCATGTAGCAATGGGCGAGAGCATCGAAGGTGGCCTCGGGAATGCTCAGCACTTCCTCGCCATAATAGGCTTTCAACGCGTACTCCTCTCCCAGCTTGTCGCGCACGGTGCGATTCAACGCAGCAAGCCGCTCCTCGCCAACGTCGAGGCCGGGCAGTAAACCCGGCAGAAGCTGAAAGTCTCCAAGTGCATTGATGTGATGCGTGACTGTTGCAGAGCGTAAGGGGGTAATTGGTTTTCGCAGTTCCATAGTAGTTCTCCTGAGCAGGCTTATCGGTTGACGATGGGTTTACGAGCGAGTCGCAACACGGGCGGCTGCACAGGCAAGCAGGAGAGCCTGTTGGAAGTCAGTCAGTGAATGTCGCGATGGCGAGCGCCTGACGCAGAAGGCACTGAAGTATCCGTCACTGGATCTGAATCAGGTTGAAGCGGAGTTGTAAAAAGGTTCAACCAGACCATCATAATACGATGCCATGACAAATGAGACAGAGTCATGACGAATGGGAGCAGGTATCGCTTGCTGAAATCTCGAAAAAGCCTTTATTTACAGTCTATTTCGAGATGCAATTTTTTACTGACGGGGAGATTGAATAAAAATCTGGAGGTGCAGATTTTCGAAGCGCGTTCATTTTTCCTACATTTATTCCTACATTTCAACATTTGTTCCAGCACGAGCGGTCAAACTCATCCGCTCGTGCTGCTGGCGTTCCTGTAAAAAGTGACACAGGCCTGCTTTCGATTGTGCTGCCATTCACTACGTTACCAGTGATAGCGGGCCTGCAAACCCAGGGAGCGCGGTTGCCCCATGATGTCCACATAACTGCCAAGGGAATCATAGACCTTGCGGGGCGAGTAAACCTTGTCCAGCAGATTTCTGCCCCACAGCGAAATACTCCAGCGCCCGTCCACGGGACCTAGTGTCACAGTCCCGTCCAGTAGTCCGTAGCCCTCGAGAGTGCTCATCGCCTTGTCAACCGCCGAGCTGAGCGTGCCGGAGAATTCACTGCGATAGTGCCAGGACAGCTCCGATTGCACGACAAGTCCACTGGACATCGGCCGCGTATGCGCCAGCGCCAGCGATCCGCTCCAGTGTGGCGCATACGGACGTTCGCCGGCCGTGCTGACTTCCTGCTTCAGAATGTTGAGGGTTGTTCCGGCATTGCTGTCGATGCGAGCATCCAGGTACCCCAGCGCCGCCCGTACAGACCAGTTCTCAACAGGCAGCCAGAGCAGATCGACATCCACCCCGGAGTGCGTTCCGTCACCCAGAGTCGTCAGTCGCTCCAGCACGATCGACGCGCCACCACCAGCGGGCCCGGTCGCGACGTTGGCAAAGCCCTGCACGTCGCGGTAGTCGTAATGGAACACCGCAGCATTCAGACGCAGGGTATTCTCCAGGGCCTGCGTCTTGATGCCAGTCTCGTAGGCCAACACCGTCTCTTCCTTATAGGGTGCGAACTCGGCGCGATCGAAAATGAATCCACCGAAGAAGCCACCCGCCTTGAAGCCACGGGACACCGACGCATACAGGAGGGTGTCATCGGTATGCTGCCAATTCAGCCCCAGGCTTCCGGACCAGCGACTGCCCAACGCATAGTCGCCATTCAGATCGCTGACCACGACGTCATAGGGAGGTGGGAATGCCGGTGCAAGGACGCTGCCGTCGCGATAGGTCTTCCACTCTTTCGTGTAGCGCAGAGAACCGTTGACTGACCAGCGTTCTCGCCAGGCGTAGTCCGCCAGTGCGTAGGCGGCTCGTGTGCGGGTGATCTGCTCGTAGTCCAGCTGACCGTGCACGAGACCGACCGGGAGATTGTCCTGCAGGCGGAACTGGCGATCCTCCACGAACTCCTCGCGACTCAGGACGGTGCCAACCTGCCAGCCCAGCGGGCCGCTGGCGGTGGAGACCAGTCGCAGCTCCTGCGACGCGGAACGGATGGCGCTCCCGGTGATCTGATGGCCGAGCTCGGCGGCGCTGCCGTCATAGTCGAATGCCAAGCCGTAGTCGAAGCGCTCGACATTGCTTACCGCCTGCAATTGGGGGGAGCCGAGGGCGGACCAGTGGGTATCTGCCGTCAACAACGCGGTCGCCCCGGCATGACTGTTGTCGAGGCGGTTCAGCGTGCTCGACAACGAAGTCGAACCGTCGCGCTTCTGCACAGAGGGCGACGGACTGGCGGCACCGCCGGTGAGCGCCGCTACCAGACCCGCATAGTTCAGACACTGGAGATCGTCGCGCTGCCCTGCGAGCGCAGCCGCACAGAAATCTGCATCCGCTGCATAGAGTCCGACAGAGCGCGCCAGAGGCAGCTCGGAATTGTTCTCGCCAGCGTAGAGTTTCAGTTCCAGCCGACTGCGCTCGGAGGTTTGCAGCAACCACCAGTTGCGCACGTCCCACAGGTCCTTTTCACCGTGCTTTTGTCCCGAAGGAAGGCTGGTCTGCCAGGCATCGTGGCTGCGATTGACGCGCCCGGCGATGCGCACGGCGAGCTTGTCGCTCAGGGGGCGGTTGGCAGCGCCCTCCAGCACACGCTCGTCCCAGCTGCCGACGCCGAGGGTGAGATAGCCCTCCTGCTGTTGCAGATTCGCCCGCGCGGTGAGTTGTCTGACCACGCCGCCGCTGGTGTTGCGGCCGTACAACCCGCCCTGCGGCCCCTTCAGAATTTCCACACGCTCGGTGTCAAACAGTCCACTGCTGCCCTGCACGGAGGAGCTCTGGTAGACCTCATCAACATACACGGCGGCTGTGGGGGTGTTGTTGGCGTTGAAGTCCTGCAGACCAACACCGCGAATCACCCACACCGGCATGCCATGCCCGCCGTAGTCATCGAACAACTCGACGTTGGGCAGACTGCGAACCACCGGGCTCTGCAACTGGTCGCGGCCGATTGCAGTCAGGCTGATGCCCACCTGCTGGCTGTTCTGGTCGCGCCGCGTGGCACTGACGATCACCTCTTCGATGTGAGCGCCGGGGACGCCGGACGTGGCGCGAGAGGCGGATTGCTGCGCCTGCAGATCGGCAACGATCAGCAACAGCGTCAGGGGAAGGAGACTGGGCCAGCGGGAATTTGGAAACAGGAATGTTGATATCATTTTGCCACCATGGTTTTTGGCGGGAAGATAGCACACAAATTGAGCAGAGGAGAGTAGGAGATACGAACAGAGTGATGCGTGAGAGAGAACGACTGGATCAGAACTCTGACCCAGTCGCACTGGGTCATTCTACGGCTCGACCACTTCCACTCTATCCACGTTCTGGAACCCTCGTGGCAGCTTGTTGCCACGACGGCCACGCTCGCCCCGGTAGTGCTCAAGATCGGCTGGCTTCATGCTCAGATGACGCTTGCCAGAGTAAATTGTCAGCACATCCGTGCGCGCAAGGACGCACAGTGCAACGACGAATTCGAGCCGCTCACTGACACGCCCGGAGGCGATACTGATGATCTTGTTGCCCTTGCCTCTCGGCAATTCCGGCAGCTCTGCCAGCGCGAACATCAGCAGTCTTCCCTCATTGGTAACCGCGACCACCAGATCATTGGCGTAGTCCTTGATCAGCAAGGGTGGCAGCACGCGACTGCCTTCCGGCAACTTCAACACGCTCTTGCCGGACTTGTTCTTGCTCTGCAGATCCGCCACTTTCGCGACGAAACCATAACCAGCATCACTGGCCAGCAAGACCTGCTGAGTATCGTCCGCCATCAGCACGCCCTCGAAGGTAGCGCCCGATTCCGGCGTCAGTCTGCCGGTCAGCGGCTCGCCCTGCCCGCGCGCGGATGGCAGCGTGTGCGAGGGCAATGAATAAGTGCGTCCCATCGAGTCGATGAAGATGGCGTTCTGATTGCTGCGCCCTTTCGCCGCAAATTTGAAACCGTCGCCGGACTTGTACTGCAGCGTTTCGGGATCGAGGTCGTGCCCCTTGCCCGCGCGTGCCCAGCCGCGTGTCGACAGCACGACCGTCACCGGCTCGGTGGACATCAGCTCTGTCTCGCTGAAGGCTTGCGCCTCGGCACGATGCACCAACGGCGAACAGCGCGCATCGCCGAAGTCTTCGGCATCCTGCGCGATCTCTTTGCGGATCAGCGTCTTCAAGCGTGCGGCCGAACCGAGAATCTGTTCGAGACGTTCGCGCTCGGCATCCAGCTCCTCCTGTTCGGCGCGAATCTTCACCTCTTCCAGTTTGGCCAGGTGACGCAGTTTCAATTCGAGAATCGCCTCGGCCTGAATGTCCGAGAGCGCGAAGCGTGCCATCAGCACCGGCTTGGGTTTGTCCTCGGTGCGGATGATGTGGATGACTTCGTCGATATTGAGGAACGCCGTCAGCAACCCTTCCAGAATGTGCAGGCGCTGCAGAATGCGGTCGAGGCGGTTCTGCAGACGGCGCCGCACGGTCACGGTGCGGAACTCCAGCCACTCCACCAGCAACATCAGCAAGTCTTTGACCTGCGGACGACCGTCGGTGCCGATCATGTTGAAGTTGACGCGGTAGGTTCGCTCCAGATCGGTGGTTGCGAACAGGTGCAGCATCAGCGCGTCGGCATCGATGCGGTTGGAGCGCGGCACGATGACGATGCGCGTCGGATTCTCGTGGTCGGATTCATCACGCAGATCCACCACCATCGGCAGTTTTTTCTTCTGCATCTGCGCGGCAATTTGTTCCAGCACCTTGGCGCCAGAGACCTGATACGGCAGCGCGGTGATCACCACGTCACTGCCTTCGCTGTGATACACGGCACGTGCCTTGATCGAGCCACGACCAGTTTGATAGAGCGCCTCGATATCGGCACGCGGACTGATGATCTCGGCAGCCGTCGGAAAATCCGGGCCCTTGATATGCAGCAGCAAGTCGCTCAACGACGCCGCCGGATTCTCCAGCAGATGTATGCAGGCGCTCGCGACCTCACGCAGGTTATGTGGTGGGATGTCGGTGGCCATGCCCACGGCGATGCCACTGCCGCCATTGAGCAGCACGTTCGGCAGACGCGCGGGCAGAATCTGCGGCTCTTCCAGAGTGCCATCGAAATTCAGTTTCCAATCTACCGTGCCCATGTCCAGTTCGGAGAGCAGCAGGTCCGCATACTTGCGCAGTTTGGATTCGGTGTAACGCATCGCGGCGAAGGACTTGGGATCATCCGGGGAGCCCCAGTTGCCCTGCCCGTCCACCAGTGGATAGCGATAGCTGAAGGGCTGCGCCATCAGCACCATCGCCTCGTAACAGGCCGAGTCGCCGTGCGGGTGGAACTTGCCGATCACGTCGCCGACGATGCGCGCGGATTTCTTGAACTTGGCGCCCGACTTGAGGCCCAGCTCGGACATCGCATAGACGATGCGGC
>JBBTKA010000155.1:0-6533 GCA_038059145.1 Pseudomonadota bacterium | reverse complement strand
GTCTGGACCGCCGTCGACGGCTTCAGCGGCGCGACAACACTCGGGCAACTGGCCTCTCAAGGACTGCCCGCAGTCTCCATGGCCACCGGTCAGGAGCTGACCTGGATGGATGCGTTTATCGGGCGCGAGCAAGGCTCTATCGGTGAGACATCGACACTCGCCATATTGATTGGCGCAGCGGTCCTGCTGATCACAAAAATCGCCTCGTGGCGGATCATGCTGGGGGTTTTCCTAGGAATGGTCGGCTTCTCAACGCTGCTGAATGTTATCGGTTCTGATACCAATCATTTGTTTGCCACGCCCTGGTACTGGCACTTTGTCCTGGGCGGCTTTGCCTTCGGGATGGTCTTCATGGCCACTGACCCGGTTTCCTCGGCGATGACCAACACGGGGAAATGGGTATTTGGAGCCCTGATCGGTTTCATGGCGGTGATGATTCGAGTCATGAACCCTGCCTATCCGGAAGGGATGATGCTTGCCATTCTGTTTGCCAACCTGTTTGCACCATTGATCGACAATCTGGTGGTGCGTGCCAATATCAGACGGAGGATTGCACGCAATGGCATTTAACAAGGACAGCGTCAGCGGCACAATCAAGGTTGCACTCGTAGTCTGTGTGGTCTGCTCCATCTTCATATCCAGCGCAGCCGTCATTCTCAAGCCATTCCAGGTCGCCAACAAGATTCTCGATCGGAACATGAATATTCTGATTGCAGCGGGCATGTTTGATCCTGCAATCAACAGCAAGGATGAGATCAATGGGCTGTTCGCGGAGTTCACGCCCAGAATCGTCGATCTGGATTCGGGAACGTTCGTGACCAACGAGCAACTGACTCAGCTCGGCATTGATCTGCAGTCCTACGATGACAGGGCCGCGCAGAGCGATCCGGCGCTTTCTGAAGCACTTGCTGAAGAGGACGACGTTGCAGACATCAAGCGGCGTGTGAAATATGCCACTGTCTATCTGGTAGAGGCCGCCGATGGAACCTTGCAGACCATTGTGCTGCCTGTCAGTGGTTATGGCTTGTGGGGCACCATGTATGGATACCTGGCGCTGGAAGGTGACGGTAATACGGTGACGGGCATCGGATTTTATGATCATAAGGAGACTCCAGGTCTTGGTGGTGAGATTACCAACCCGCGCTGGAAGGCTTTATGGCCTGGCAAACAGATATTTGATGCCAGTGGCGCCGTGGCGCTGCGCACAGTGAAGGGGAATGGCTCCGGAGTGCATGAGGTTGATGGGCTCTCGGGAGCCTCTTTGACTACTCGCGGTGTAGGTAATCTGATTGCATTCTGGATGGGGCCCAAAGGCTTCGGTCCATTCCTCGCAAACGTGACGAAAGGTTGATAGGGCGAAGCACTATGTCATCAGCAGTCAAGGCAGTACTTACTAAGCCACTGGTCGCCGAGAATCCAATAACCTTGCAGATTCTGGGCATCTGTTCATCCCTGGCGGTGACCACCAGTCTCAACGTGGCCATTGTGATGTGCGTGGCACTCACGGTGGTGACGGGATTCTCCAATTTCTTCATCTCGCTGGTGCGCAATTACATGCCCAGCAGTATCCGCATCATCATCCAGATGGCGATCATCTCTGCATTGGTCATCGCCGTTGATCAGCTTCTCCAAGCTTTCGCGTATGAAATCAGCAAGCAACTCAGCGTGTTTGTTGGACTCATCATCACCAACTGCATCGTGATGGGGCGGGCTGAGGCTTTTGCAATGAAAAATCCTCCGGTCATCAGTTTCATGGATGGCATAGGCAATGGCCTTGGGTACAGCATGGTGCTGTTGATTCTCGCCTCCATTCGTGAATTGTTCGGGTCTGGCAGTTTGTTCGGAATGGAGATTCTGCCACTGGTCGCTAATGGTGGCTGGTACCAGCCCAATGGTTTGATGCTGCTGGCCCCCAGCGCTTTCTTCATCATCGGATTCTTGATCTGGATTGTACGCAGCAAGCGCGTCGAACAGGTTGAAAAGACCGAGTTTCGCCTGGCACCCCACACTGTTCAGGAGGTCGCACACTAAATGGAGCACTATCTCAGTTTGTTGGTGCGTGCCGTATTCGTTGAGAACATGGCTCTGCAGATGTTCCTTGGCATGTGTACCTTCCTTGCGGTTTCAAAGAAGATCGAGACTGCAATAGGGCTCGGCATTGCCGTGACAGCGGTGCAGATCATTACCGTGCCCCTGAATAATCTCGTGTATCAGTTCCTGCTGCAGGACGGCGCATTGAGTTGGCTGGGCTTCCCCGAGTTGGATCTCAGCTTCCTGGGTTTCATCTGCTACATCGGCATTATTGCCGCCGTGGTGCAGGTGATGGAAATGTTCATGGATAAGTATATGCCCGCGCTTTACAACGCTCTGGGTGTGTTTCTGCCTCTGATCGCTGTGAACTGCGCCATTATGGGAGCCTCACTGTTCATGGTCGAGCGCAGCTACAACTTTCCGGAGAGTGTCGTTTATGGCATGGGATCTGGCATCGGCTGGGCGCTGGCCATTGCCGCGATGGCAGGCATTCGTGAGAAGCTGAAGTACAGCGATGTGCCGCTTGGCTTGCGAGGCCTGGGCATCACCTTCATTACGACCGGCCTGATGTCATTGGGTTTCATGTCATTCAGTGGTTTGTCTCTGTAGCAACGGGTTTCTGCAAATGATTGATATATCAGCAATAGTAGCCGGCGTCGCAATGTTCACCGTGGTGGTGATGTTCTTCGTTGTGCTGATTCTGGTGGCCAGAGCCAAGTTGGTAAGTACCGGCAAGGTGCGAATCGAGATAAATGGTGATGCAGCGAAATCCATCGAGGTGCCTGCCGGTGGCAAGCTGCTGACGACGCTGGCAGATGCCGGGATTTATCTTTCCTCTGCGTGTGGCGGTGGTGGTACCTGTGGTCAGTGCCGCTGTCAGGTCATCGACGGTGGCGGCTCCATGCTGCCGACTGAACAGGGCCACTTCACCATGGGCGAGGCCAAGGCGCATTGGCGTCTGTCCTGCCAGGTCGCCGTCAAGCAGGATATGAAGATAGAGGTAGAGCCCGAGTTCTTCGGGGTCAAACAGTGGGAATGCACGGTGGTCTCGAATGACAACGTGGCCACCTTTATCAAAGAGCTGGTACTGGCGATCCCTGATGGCGACAGTGTCGACTTCCGGGCCGGTGGTTATGTGCAGCTGGAAATTCCTCCCCATCAAGTGGAATACAAGAATTTTGCGATTGCCGACAAGTTTCGCGGTGACTGGGAAAAATTCGGCTTGCTGAAACTGGTTTCCAAAAGCGACAAGACCACGATCCGTGCGTACTCGATGGCGAACTATCCTGACGAGAAGGGCATCATCAAGTTCAACATTCGCATTGCGACACCACCACCCAAGTCGAGCTTTCCCCCTGGTGTGATGTCCTCTTATGTCTTCAACTTGAAGCCTGGCGACAAGATCAAGGTATTCGGGCCATTCGGCGAATTTTTTGCCAAGGATACCGATGCAGAGATGGTGTTCATTGGCGGTGGTGCCGGCATGGCGCCGATGCGCTCGCACATTTTTGATCAATTGCGTCGACTCAAGACCAAGCGCAAGATCACCTTCTGGTACGGCGCTCGCAGCCTGAAGGAGATGTTTTACGTGGAAGACTTCAACACGCTGGCCGCAGAGAACGAGAACTTCACCTGGCATGTAGCGCTCTCGGATCCGCAGCCCGAGGACAACTGGACCGGCATGACCGGCTTTATCCACAATGTCGTCCTGCAGCACTATCTCAAGGATCACCCGGCGCCGGAGGACTGTGAGTTCTACATGTGCGGTCCGCCCATGATGAATGCCGCGGTAATCAAGATGCTGAAGGATCTGGGAGTCGAGGATGAGAACATTGCCCTTGACGAGTTCTCCTGATCGGTCACTGTCTCAAGGCAGCGTGGTGTCATAGATGACTGATACTCTGAGACGTCACCGACTCACCATCGCCGCGGCGATTCTACTCGCCGTCGCGTTCCTGCTTTACTCCCCCCGTGTTGTAGAGATTCACGAGTTCGGTGGTGCCAGCATGGGCACTACCTATAACATCAAGGTGGTGGATCTGCCCGCCGGGCTTGCTGTCGAAGAGCTTGCTCAGGCGGTGACAAGGTTGTTGAACCACGTCGACAAGGAGCAAATGTCGACCTATGCACCGGAGTCCGAACTCTCACGGCTGAATCGCGCTCCACTCAACACCCCAATTGCAATCTCCCCAGAGATGCTTGAGGTGTTGGATCTGGCAATTGAAATCAGCGAGCTCACTGGTGGAGCGTTCGATGTAACCGTCGGTCCGTTGGTGAATCGCTGGGGATTTGGCCCGCAGACCTCAGTGGCCGATGCGCTGGACGCACGCGTTCCCAGTCAGGCGGAGATAGACTCCTTGTTGCAGCGCGTTGGGTATCGGCATCTACAACTCGATAGCGAAAACTCCACGTTGCTCAAGACAGCCGATGTCTATATTGATTTGAGCGGCATAGCCAAAGGTTATGCCGTCGACAAAGTTGCCGAGTACTTCGATGGCCTCGGTATTGCGAGCTATTTCATCGAAATCGGCGGGGAGTTGCGTATCAAGGGTTACAAGCCGGGGCGGCAAACCTGGGTGCCTGCTATCGAGAAGCCGGTTGACACGGCGCCGCAGGTTCACAATATTTTCTACGCCAATGGGGAGTCCATTGCCGTGGCGGGGTCCGGAGATTACCGCAACTATTTCGAAGACAACGGCGTACACTATTCGCATGAGATCGATCCGGTGACCGGGCGGCCAGTGAGCCATAATCTGGCCAGTGTCTATGTGATTGAATCGACCACAGCCCGAGCGGATGCCATGGCCACGGCTTACATGGTGCTCGGTGCAGAGAAGGGTTTCGAATTAGCGCAGAGCTTGAATGAGGCGGTTTATTTCGTCACGAAAAGCGCCGCTGGCGACGGTTTCGAGGATCGTTACACCGAGAGATTCGAGAGTTATCTACAGGTGCAGTGAGGTAGAAAATGGCGACGATCGTAGCGAGTTTTGTAGTGCTGGTGCTGGTGGTCGCGGGCATGGCCATAGGCGTCATGATGGGGCGCAAACCTCTTAAAGGTTCCTGTGGCGGCATGAGCAGCGGTGCGGTCGACGCCGGTTGCAGTCTTTGTGGCGGCAATCCGAACAAGTGCGAAGAGAAGCAGTTATCGTGAGATCCAAGGATGTAGCCCGGCAGAATCATTACGACATCATCGTGATTGGCAGTGGCCCGGCGGGTGAGTCCGCGGCCATGAACTCCACCAAGAAGGGGCGGCGGGTGGCGCTGATCTCCGACCGCGATCAGGTCGGCGGCAACTGTGCCCACGTCGGGACGATTCCTTCCAAGGCTCTGCGTCACTGCGTAAAGCAGGTCATGCAATTCAACAGCGACCCCTTGCTGAGAGAGTTCGCAACGTTACGCAAACCCAGTTTCCCGCAAATCATGAAACACGCTGCGCGTATCATCGACGAGCAGGTGCATCTGCGCAGTGGCTACTACGAAAAGAACGGTATCGAGATTCTGCACGGGATCGCGTCCTTTATCGATGATCACTCCATCCGCCTGGGCAGCAAGGGCCCCGTGCTGACAGCGGATCATTTCATCATTGCGACCGGATCCAGACCTTACCGCCCCACCAATGTTGATTTCAACCACTCGCGCATCTTCGACAGCGACACGATCCTGCGGCTGAATCATTCTCCGCGCAAAGTCACCGTCATTGGGGCCGGCGTGATCGGATGCGAGTATGCCTCCATTTTTGGTGGGCTGGGTGCCAAGGTGGAGTTGATCAATCCTGCCGATACACTGCTTTCTTTCCTTGATTGGGAGATATCCGACGCTCTGAGCTATCACTTGCGTAATGCAGGGGTCCGCAGTCGGCACAGCGAGGAGTATGAGCGACTCGAGTATTTCGACACTCATGTGGTCACCCACCTGAAGTCCGGGAAGCGCATCAAGAGTGATATCGTGTTGTGGGCAAACGGCCGTACCGGTAATACCGATCAGCTGAATCTGCAGGCTGTCGGCCTGGTGCCCAATTCCCGTGGGCAGCTGGAAGTCGATGCACAATACCGGACTACTGTAGAAAACATCTATGCGGCAGGTGATGTCATCGGGTGGCCGTCACTGGCGAGCACGTCCTACGATCAGGGCAGGGCGGCCTCCAACGCGATTGTCGATCCGGAAGCCTGCCGGCAGATCAACCGCTTCGCCTCCGGCATCTATACGATTCCAGAGATCAGCACGTTGGGGAAAACCGAGCGTGAGCTGACCGCAGAAAAAATTCCCTACGAGGTGGGCAAGGCCTTCTTCAAGAATACGGCCCGCGGCCAGATCACGGGCGAGCAGGTTGGCATGCTCAAGATTCTGTTCCATTTCGATACGCTGGAGATACTGGGCATTCATTGCTTCGGTGATCAAGCTTCAGAGATTGTCCACATCGGACAGGCGATCATGCTGCATGAAGGCAAGGCCAATACCATGCAGTACTTTCTCAATACCACGTTTAATTATCCAACCATGGC
>JBBTKA010000154.1:0-7523 GCA_038059145.1 Pseudomonadota bacterium | reverse complement strand
AATATACAGTTATTGTCTGTTTTAATTATTTCCATGCAATACCCCTCGGAATTCATTCAGCTTGCTCCGACCAAGCACCAGAGAAAAAAAGGAATCAACCATGGCCGTAGATGCAGTTAAAGACCCGAACCGCGAGAAGGCGCTGAGCGCCGCCCTGTCACAAATCGAGCGCCAGTTTGGCAAGGGCTCGATGATGCGTCTGGGGGAGAAGGGCAAGGAAGCAATCCCCGCGATTTCCACTGGCTCGCTGGGCCTGGACATCGCGCTGGGTATCGGAGGTCTGCCACGTGGCCGTATCGTGGAAATTTACGGTCCGGAGTCATCCGGCAAGACTACTCTCACGCTGCAGGTGATCGCGGAATGTCAGCGTAACGGCGGCACCTGTGCCTTCATCGATGCGGAACATGCGCTCGACCCGATCTATGCCAGCAACCTCGGCGTGGATGTCGAGAATCTGCTGGTCAGTCAGCCCGACACCGGTGAACAGGCACTGGAGATCTGCGACATGATCGTACGCTCGGGTGCAGTGGACGTGGTGGTCATCGACTCCGTGGCGGCACTGACGCCGAAGGCCGAGATCGAAGGCGACATGGGCGACAGTCACATGGGCCTGCAGGCTCGCCTGATGTCTCAGGCGCTTCGCAAAATGACAGCCAACATCAAGAATTCCAACACGCTGGTGATCTTCATCAACCAGATCCGCATGAAGATCGGTGTGATGTTCGGCTCACCCGAGACCACCACCGGCGGTAATGCGCTGAAGTTCTATGCGTCGGTGCGTCTGGATATCCGCCGCATTGGGTCCATCAAGGAAGGTGAGGAAGTGGTGGGCAGCGAGACCCGCGTCAAGGTCGTCAAGAACAAGGTGGCTCCGCCGTTCCGTCAGTGCGAGTTCCAGATCATGTACGGCACCGGTATCTATCGCATGGGCGAGGTGATCGATCTGGGCGTGAAGCTTAATCTGATCGACAAGTCTGGCGCCTGGTATGCCTACAACGGTGAGAAGATCGGGCAGGGCAAAAAGAACGTGGCCACCTATCTGGAAGAAAATCCCCATCTCGCTAAAGAGATTGAGGACAAGATTCGTGCGCAGTTGCTGGGCGGCGCGGCGCCTCTGCTGGTTTCGGGTGGGGCGGACGAGGAAGACGACGGCGAGTTCGAATAAGCCGCTGGCTATTGAAAGGTAAAGCTAAGGTAAAAACAAAGGCAGGCAACGTGCGAACTGCTCCCGAACATATGACGATGGTGGAGTTGCGACGAGCGGCGATGGATCTGCTGGCTCGTCGCGAGCACTCGCGGGCGGAGCTGGTCGACAAACTCCGGCGCAAGTTTGCCGAGCAAACTGAAGGGCTCGCACAGTTGCTCCCCGAGGTGCTCGATCAGCTGGAGCGGGATGGCCTGCTGAGCGATGCACGTTTCGTTGCAGCGTATACCCGGTACCGGCGCTCGCGCGGGTTCGGCCCGCTCCTGATCCGTCAGGAGCTGCGTGGCAAAGGGGTGAGCAGTGCGCTGCTGGACGCTGCACTGACAGAGAACCCTCATGAGTGGCTGCAGACCTTGCACGAGCTGCTCGCCCGCAAGCGACGAATGGTCTCGTCCACGGATAACGCTCAGGAAGTACGCAAGGCCCGCCAGAAGCTCTATCGTTTCTGCCTTTCCCGCGGGTTTGCCTCCGAGCAAATTGAACAGGCGCTGCGCCTGGAAATCTGAATTTGCCTGCTATACTGACCCGGCCGTTCATCTCAGGCTCCGGATTCTTTGGCAGGTTTCTATGCATCAACCACAGCTCAATATTTCCCGAAAAGCTATCACCACCAAGCCGCTCCGTCTGCCAGCTGCAACTCTGCAGATACTGACAGCAATCGCGCTCGGTGCATCAAGTACCGTGCCCGCAAGGGCCAATTCTTTCGCCGATCTGCGGGTCGGCGTGGCGAACGAGGACAACGTTTCCAGAGGCATCGGGCGAGGAGACATTTACGAGGACAGTTACCTCCTGCTTGAGGGCGGTGTCGGCAAGTTTCTACAGATCCGTCCCGGGCAGTCCGTAACGCTGGGTGTCTCAGTTTCCGCACAACGCTTCTATGAAATGGCCGGTTTCGATGCAGATATTCTTGCCGCGCAGGCTGCCTATAACCACAAGTTCGGGCTGGGAGCCTATGCGCACACGGTGTCGTTGGCGCTGGGTCTCAGTCAGGAGGCGCGGCGTGGCCGGGAGCGAGACAGACAGCTGCATGATCTGAGCCTCAGCTTCAGCAAGCGTTTGTCTCCTGCATGGGGCGTCTACGCCGCAGTGATGCACGAGTGGAGTGAAGGCACAAAGGACGGTTTCCGCGCGACGTCCAGCGCTTACCCTTGGTGGGGGTGGAATCTTGGTGATGATATTTTCGACTTCACCCAAAGCAGCCTTCTCGCCAGCGCCGATTACACTTTCAACAATGGCAGCACGCTGACCGCCTCCTACACGTTTACCGACGGCCACAGTGTCTCCAGCGGGCTTGTGCCCAATGAGCGGCTGATGCAGATTTCCTCGGCGATCGCAATCGATCCTGCATTCGATCCAGTCTGGGGTCTTACCCAGGCCGCCTACCAGATCAAGTCCGACACGCATGTCTATGCGCTGGACTGGAGTCTGGCGCTGGGACCGGATTCGGCGCTGGATTTTGCTTACGAATATCGAGACATTCAGGCGCCAGCCTCGACCAGTTACAGTGGCAGCCGCGTGGGGGTGACCTTGTCATGGGCATATTGAGCTTTCAAAGGGGTTTGATGGTCGTGCAGCGTTGTTTCTCTAGCGTATTGATATCGATTAGCCTTTCCAGTGTGTTGATCACCGGCGCGAACGCTGCCGAATTGCGGATCAGCATCCAGGACGCAGAGGCAGGTGGGCCACTGGCCGACGCCGTCATCGAAGTGTTGTTGCCGCCGGATCTGCAGGCCACCCACACCCAGGTTGTCGACATCAGTGTCGACCAACAGCAGAAGGAGTTCGTGCCCAACGTGTCTGTCATCAGCCGGGGAAGCCGCGTCAACTTCCCCAACAGTGACGATATCCTGCACCATGTGTATTCGTTTTCTCCCGCCCATGTTTTCGAACTGCCTCTCTATGGCAACGGTCAGAACATCGACTACTACGAGCCCTTCGAGCAGACTGGCGTGGTCGAACTCGGCTGCAACATTCACGACTGGATGCTTGGCTATATCTACGTGGCGGAGACGAGTCTGGCGGTGAAGACGGATGCGGCCGGGGAGGCTGTGATTCAGGGTATTCCTGCAGGTGAATATCAGGTGCGCGTCTGGCATCCCCGTGCCGTCGGCGATAGCGAAGGTCAGCCCCATGCTCTGCTGCAAACCATGACTTTCGGCGACGCGGAGCCAACGCGCCTGCGCCTGGCCTTGCCGCTGGAGCGCGACAATCGCCTGCGCCGCGCCCCCAATGCCGGGCGGACGCGCTATCGATGAATATCTGTCCATGACCAGCCCGTCCCCGGCGGTGACAAACCTGTTCGCCTTCCGCAGCTTCCGGACGCGCCTGCTGGTGTTCCTGCTCGCACTGCTGTTGCCGGTGCTGCTCGGCATCTACGCCTTCGTCAACCGAGAGAACAACACCTACACCACGGAGACGATCAACAGCTATCTGGAGCTGGGCGCCGACGTCTTCGATTTCACCCGCGAGGAACACAAGAACACACTTCTGACCATCACCAGCACGATGACCCGGGACTGGGGTTTCCGCAACGCCTTCGGCACCGGCGATCCATTCACTATCATCGATGCCGCCGACAATATCCTGATGCGCTCGCTGGGTGCGGCCGACATGATGCTGATTTCCTCCATGGACGGCGAGGTGATCATCGATACCAAGACGCAGGGCTTTGAACGTCTGGAGGGCGAATGGCTGGCGCTGATGGAGGCGGCGGCCAACAGTGACGAGGGTATTGGTGACGCGGTCATCACCGTAGAAGGCGTGCCGTATCAGATCACCGTCATCCCCCTGTTTTTGCCGACCCCGGTGGCCTGGATCTTTGGCGGTTTTCCTCTGGATAACCAGTTTGCCGCCACAGTGAAGCAGAGCATCGTCTCCGATGTTTCGATCGTCCAGTTTCAGCGCGAACAGGGCGCAGCCAGTGATGCGGCGTACTCGGTCAGTGTCATCGCCTCTACGTTGACTGAGGAAGATCAGGGCCTGCTCACAACACAGCTGCAGGGGGCCGCACTGAGCGATGAAAGCTCACAGCCCCAAGCCACGACACGGCGAATCCAACTCACGGAAGGGGAGTACGGCACGCTGATGCGTCCGCTCTACGGTGCGCCGGGTGACGAGCTGCAGATCGTCGCGGTCATCCAGAAGTCTTACAACGAGAATATGGAAAACGTGCAGGCGTTCCAGCGCGTCTTGCTGCAGTTTTATCTGGTGGTGCTGGCGGTCAGCCTGCTGGCCGTGGTCCTGCTCGCGCGCTCGGTCACGCGTCCCGTGCTGGATCTGGCCCGGCGCGTCAGGCGTATCGAAGATGGCGACTTCGGCCAGTCCGTGCAGGTGATTGGTCGCGACGAAATCAGCGAGCTTGCCACCTCCGTGAACAACATGGCTCGCGGTCTGGCCGAGAAGGAAAAGGTCCGCGACCTGCTCGGCAAAGTGGTGTCCCAAGAGATTGCCGAAGAATTGCTGAGCAAGACCATCGTGCTGGGTGGGGAAGAAAAGGTCGTGACGGTGCTGTTTGCCGACATCAAGGGCTTCACCTCATTGTGCGAGAACACGCCGCCGGAGGCAGTGTTGACGCTGCTCAACAGTTACCTGAGCGAGATCACGGCGGTCATCGAGCGACATCAGGGCGTGGTGGACAAATACACTGGCGATTCGGTAATGGCGCTGTTCGGTGCGCCGCTCAGTCGCGGCAACGATGCCCAAAATGCTGTCCGTACCGCCCTGGCGATGCAGGAAGCGATGACCTCTCTCAATGCGCGCAACCGTGCGGCGGGATTGGCCGCAGTGGAGGCAGGCATCGGCGTTCATACCGGGCTGGTGGTTGCGGGCAACCTCGGCTCGCAGAATCGCCTGAACTACACGGTCATCGGCGACTCGGTGAACCTCTCAGCGAGGCTTGAGGGTTTGACGCGCAAATACCACGTTGCCAATGTCGTCAGCGAGACGACGCGGCAGAGCGCTCCGGGCTTCGTCTATCGGGAACTGGATCTGGTGCGGGTCGCAGGTAAGCGCGAGCCGGTCAGGATCTATGAGGTGATCGGGGAGGAGGGCAGCGTCAGCGCCGCCAGACTGCAGGAACTGCAGACCTTTGCCGAGGCGCTGCAAGCGTATCGGGAGCAGCGCTGGGACGAGGCGCAGGCCTTGCTTGAACAAGCACGGGGTGCCGCAGCGGTGGATCTCTATGGCGTCTATCTCGAGCGCATCGAAGAGCTCCGTACCCGTAAACTCCCCTCAGACTGGGACGCGGTCTTCACCTTCGACAAAAAATAACTCTTCCAACTGCCACTTCCAACTGCCACTTCAAACGACTACTACCACTGTGGGAGCGGGCCTTGCCCGCGATAGACATTCCACTAGATTCAATCGCGGGCAAGGCCCGCTCCCACAGGTGCCGCTCCCTGCACCGAAGCCCTGTACTGCGTTGGGGTCAGGTTGTGCATATCCTTGAAGGCCTTGTTGAAGGAAGACAACGCCGAGTAGCCGACGTCGAACGCGATGTTGGCAATCGGTTCCCTTTGCTCGAAGGGCAATGCGAGGCGGTTGCACGCCTCTTCAATGCGGAAAGCGTTGAGGAACTGGTTGAAGTTGCGGTACCCCAACTGCTTGTTGATCACCCGGCGCAAACGATACTCCTGCAGCGACAAGCGCTCCGCCAGCTCACCGATTGTCAGCCCGGGCCGCGAATACAGGCGCTCTTTTTTCAGTACCTCGAAGATGCGTTCCACCAGGGCAGGATTGTCGACGCGCCGCTCGGTGCTGGGCACCGGAGTAAGGTGTGGCACGGCACTAAGCGGTGCGCCTTGTTCCTGCGGCAGCACAATCACCTGCTGCGCCTCGCCGTGCAGGCGCATGACGGTGAGATTGAATGCCAGGGTGATCAGGAACAGGTAGAAAAACAGCCATTCGTTTGGAATGGGTGTCAGCTCGATGGAGTAGAGGCTGGCGTAATAGATGGCTGCGCGAATGAAGCCGTTGATCAGCACTGCCGCCACAAAAATACCCATCGCCACGGTGCAGGTCACGCGCAAGCGACGACGCGATTCCACAAGATCGTAGCTCAGTCCCTGGAAGGCCATGTACACCGCATGCACGGAGAAGCCCAGCATGATGACCTGCGGGATGACGTAATAAATAAAATATTCGACGTTCGCGGAAGGAGTGGCGCTGGAGGCGAACGAGCCGTAGGCCCGCAATGCCATGTAAACCGCCATCAGTATCCAAGCCACGGCGGGCACGCGCGCATTGTCAACGAACAGGAAGCGCGACAACAGCCACAACACGGCCGGGACCAACGTGGCCATACGATAGAAAAAGTACTGCAGCGGGAAGTTCAGATGCGTGTCCGGCAAATTGGACAGCACGTGGCAAATCAGACAGAAGCTGTAGAGAGTTAAAAGCTGACCGATGACGTGACGGCGGTGGTATGCGAAAAAGAACAGACTGATAAATGCCAGCTGGGAAATCGCCAGCACGCTTATGGCGTTCAGGGAGAGACCGAACATGGAGAACCTCGATACACGAACTGCTTTGTTGTTATTGGTGTTGCGTGCCGAGATGATGACTTTTTATCGGCTGCAGCGCAATCCCTGCGCTGCACCAGACAATTTACTTCCCCACCCTATCCTGAGGGAGCGGGCCTAGCCCGCGATTAATCGATGTAATCACCCTCAAACCGCCGTTTCCGCCGGCCCCGCCGCCGTCTCAATCAACTGCGGCAGCTTGCCATTGACAGCGATCTGACGCGGCTTCATCACCTCGGGAATCTCCCGGACCAGGTCGATATTCAGCAGGCCATTCTCCAGCGTGGCGCCCGTGACCTTCACGTGGTCTGCCAGCTGGAATACGCGTTCGAAATTCCGGCCGGCGATGCCCTGATGCAGGTAATTGCGCTCTTTGCCGTCATCGGCTTTCTTGCCCTTCACGGTCAGCGTCTGCCGCTCGGATTGAATCGCGATCTCCTCGTCCACAAATCCAGCCACCGCCATGGTGATGCGGTACTGATCCTTGCCGAGCAGTTCGATGTTGTAGGGGGGGTAGCTTGGCTGGCTCTGTTCGCGCTGGGAAACCGCGTCCAGCAACGAAGTCAGGTGATCGAAGCCAATGGTGGAGCGGTACAGTGGTGCAAAGTCAAAAGTTCTCATGTCGCATATCCTCGTAAGCAATATAGTGAAAGTGATAAACCCATCCGAAGATCGAGTTCCGGGGCCAATCTCTCATGAGCATCGGCCACGTTCAGTCAAGTAGGGCCTCCCAATTATTTTTCAAGAGCCCCTTCATCTACTTTTTCCACCACAGCACCCTGTGGGAGCGGGGGGGGGGG
>JBBTKA010000153.1:312-8335 GCA_038059145.1 Pseudomonadota bacterium | reverse complement strand
GAGTGATCATATCACCCAGAATCAGCTGGCCAAATTCACTATGCCACTACACAGGCTCACATTGAATCTCGGAGTCACCCAAAACGTCAGGCTGCCGCGCAATGTGTGATTGTCACTGACATCGATGGCGCTGACATTATTGGCTTGCAGGAAGGAAGGCAATAGTACATTTGAGGGATTGACTACTGCCGTGACATCGCTGTTGGTGATGCGGATATATTCGTAACTCAGCTGCAAAGGCATGCGGGGTGTGACCTGCCAGTTAAGCCCGGCGCCAATCAAGCCGTGTTGATCTTCCACGGTGAATTTCTGCCTGAACGCCGCGGCCAGGAAAGCAGCGGTCATGTCGGAATCGGTTCCGGAGGTCGCCTCGGTTTCTGCATAGCCTGCCCACACGCTGGTGGTGAGAGCAGTGCCCATCGGGAAGCTGTACAGCAAACGTGCCTGCCAGCCTTCGTCTTCCATATTGTCCACGCGGAAGGTTTGCGGCGTGGTGAACACAACGCTGGTATCGCCGTTCAAGGTGATGCGGTCCAGTGTGCCCGCGAAATTGTCAGTGCTGTTTTCGGTGCGGGTGATTTCCAGGCTCGCCGCGTACCAGGAGCGGGTGTTGTCGAAGTTGCCGGATTCGTAGAAATTCCATTTCAGGCCGTAGGCTGTGCTTGTGGTATCCAGGCTATCGTCAACGGCGAGCAGATTGATGGATCTCACTTCCCCCAGATCCAGTGCCAGTGACTGCTGCTGGCGCCGATAAAAAGCGCTCAGGTAGGAGGTGATGCCAAACTGAATTTCGACGCGCTCGCCATCCAGATCCCCGCTATCGCCCTGCAGCTGACGCGTTCCTGCCAGCAAATCATCACGGATATCCAGGAAGTCGATAGTGTCGTTGACTGCCAGTACGCTGCCTGTGAGTTCCAGCTTCATGGCGCCAGGTGTGTAGGCGTTCAGGTGATCCGAATTCATCCAGCCGAGCGGGGTGTCGGCCTGCAGCGTGCCGCTGGCACCGAAGGCCACCAGTAGATAAGGAAGAGTCAGAGCAATGCGGGATTTTTTGGAGCGAAGTATGTTGATCATAAAATTGACAGCCACCGAGACAGTAAACGCGTAGGAGGCCGAGCTTAGTGAGAACGGCATTGGTTGTCCAGCCGCCCCGCGCAGGGATTTTTTTGTGTCATTCTCCGCGCCATATCGGATAAACTTACCCGCGCCCTGAAGCTCTCGGAAGAGCTGACTAAAAAGCCCTCAGGTGCAACCTCATTAAAAGTCTCCGAAATCTTCTGCATCTCACTGATTTCGCGGCGCTAATAACAGAGTCTTTCATGCGTTTGAAATGTATTAAATTAGCCGGTTTCAAGTCCTTCGTTGATCCCACTACGGTAAATTTTCCCAGCAATCTGTGTGCGGTGGTCGGGCCCAATGGCTGCGGCAAATCCAACATCATTGATGCGGTGCGCTGGGTGATGGGGGAAAGCTCTGCGAAGAACCTGCGCGGCGAGAATATGACCGACGTGATTTTCAACGGTTCTGGGGGGCGCAAGCCGGTGGGACAGGCCAGCATCGAGCTGGTGTTCGACAATAGTGACAACCGCATCAAGGGCGAATACGCCCAGTACAACGAGATTTCCATCAAGCGCAAAGTGTCCCGCGACGGCCAGTCCGGGTACATGCTTAACGGCATCAAGTGCCGACGCCGCGACATCACCGACATCTTTCTGGGCACCGGTCTGGGCCCGCGCAGTTACTCGATTATCGAACAGGGCATGGTGTCGCGGCTGATCGAGTCGCGTCCCGAAGACCTGCGTATCTTAATCGAGGAAGCTGCCGGGATCTCCAAGTACAAGGAGCGCCGTCGCGAGACCGAGAACCGCATCAAGCGTACCCGTGAGAATCTCGAACGGCTGACTGACCTGCGTGACGAGCTTGGGCGCCAGCTGCAGCATCTGCATCGGCAAGCGCAGGCCGCCGAGAAATACGGCGAGTTCAAGCAGCAGGAGCGCGCCATGACCGCGCAGCACAACGCGCTGCGCTGGAAAGCCCTCAATGACGAGCTGCAGATCAAGCAGGCCGCCATCGGCGAGTTGGAGATCCGCATCGAGGCGACGATCGCGCAGCAGCGCGCGATCGATGCACAAATCGAGAAGCACTTGGTCGACAATTCCGAATTCAATGACCAGCTCAGCGAAATTCAGGGCCGTTACTACAGCCTGGGCAGCGACATCGCTCGCATCGAACAATCCATCGAGCACCATATCGAACGCGTCAGTCAGCTCAAGCGCGATCTGGCCGAGACGCAGCAGGGCTTTGGCGTGACGCAGGGCGAGCTGGAGTCAGACGTCAGCAAAGTGGCCTCGCTGGAGGCGGAACTGCGCGTCATCGAGCCGAAGCTGGAAGAGGCGCAGGCCGTGGAGGAGGAGTCCGCGTTCGCGCTGGAGGAAGCCGACGAGCGCATGCAGCAGTGGCATCAGGAGTGGGACGAGTTCAATCGCCGTGCCGAAGAGCCGCGCCAGATCGCCGAAGTCGAGCAGTCTCGCATCCAGCAGCTGGAGAAAATCGTGGAGCGCGGCCTGGATCGCAAGGCCCGCCTGCAGGAAGAAAAGAAGGCGTTGGGCGACAACCCGGAGCAGGACGTCATCGACGAGTTGTCGATTCAGGTCTCTCATCTCGAAGAGCAGTTGGAGCTGCATCAAACCAGCAACAGCGAATTGGCCAGCAAGATAGAGGAAGAGCGCAGCCGCGTGCAGACCATCGCCAGCGATCTGGACCGTGCGCGCAGCGAGCTGCAGAGCCTGAAGGGCCGCCATTCGTCACTGGAAGCACTGCAGAAAGCGGCACTGGGGCGCAACAACGAAGGGCTGAACCGCTGGCTGCAGAGCCGCAGTCTTGGCCAGCACAAGCGACTTGGTGAAAGCATTCGCGTCGCGGCTGGTTATGAGTCCGCCGTGGAAGCCGTGCTCGGCGACTATCTGCAAAGTATCTGCGTCGAGAGCATCGACAATGTTGAAACCTTGCTCAAAGAGCTGCCCGCCGGTCTCTTGTCACTGGTGGACATGGGCGTGGTCAGCGACAAGCCTGCCGCCGCTGCTGGACGCGTGTTACTGAGCGCCAAAATCGAATCGAGCTGGGACAGCGCTGCGCTGCTGGCTGGCATCTATGTCGCCGATGATCTGCCAGCGGCGTTGAGCCTGCGTGGCAGCCTGATGGCCAATGAATCCATCGTCACGCGCCAGGGCGTGTGGCTCGGCAAATCCTGGATTCGCGTGCGCAAGGCGGCGGACGAGAAAGCGGGCCTGCTGGAACGCAAAGGCGAGATCACGCGCCTCGAAGAGAACATCGCTCTGCAACAGTCGCGCGTCGATGAATTGCTGGAGGCACAAGCACTTAGCCGCCAGACTTTGCGTGATATCGAGTCACGGCGCGAGGACGTGCAGCGGCAGATAGCCCAGACGGCACGCCAGTACAGCGAGCAGAAATCCCAGCTCGGCGCCCGTCTGATGAAGGTCGAGCAGAACAACCTGCGCCGTGAGCGGCTGCAGCACGAGCTGGACGAGCTGATGAAGCAGCTTGCGACCGAAGAGGAAAACACGGCGCTGGCACGCTCCAATCTGCAGGCCGCACTGGATGCCATGGAGGAGGACACCGAGCGCAAAGAGATTTTGTTGCAGCAGCGCGACGAGCGCCGCGAGCGGCTGGATCAGGCTCGCCAGAAAGCGCGGCATGATAAAGATGTGTCACATCATCTGGCGCTGCAACAGCAATCCTTGAATTCCCAGCTCAAGTCCGTGCGCGATACCCTGGACCGCATGGCCTCTCAGGTGCAGCGCGCCAAGGAGCGCATCGAGTCCTTGAGCCGTCAACTGGCCGACTCCGATTCGCCACTGGAGATGAAACGCGCCGAGCTGGAAATGCAGCTGCAGAAGCGCCTCGAAGTGGAAGAACAACTGACCGCCGCCAAGGCCCGTGCCGATGGCAACGAACATACCTTACGTGGACTGGAGCAACAGCGCGCCCAGTTCGAGCGTGCGGCGGGCGGGCTGCGGGAACAACTGATGGAGCATCGCCTCAAGTGCGAAGGCGATCTGGTCAAGCGCGAGGCGCTGGCGCAGCAGCTGGTGGACAGCAAATACGATCTGCAGACGGTGCTGGCGAACCTGCCGGAGGAGCTGGATCAGGCGACCTGTGAGAACGAACTGGCGGCGATTGCGCAGCGCATTCAGCGTCTGGGCGCGATCAACCTCGCGGCTATTGACGAGTACAAGCAGCAGTCCGAGCGCAAGGTGTATCTGGATTCGCAGAACGACGATCTGGAGCGCGCGCTGGTCACGCTGGAGAACGCGATTCGCAAGATCGACAAGGAGACTCGTACTCGCTTCAAGGAGACCTTCGACAAGATCAACGCCGGCCTGCAGGAGTTGTTCCCCAAGGTGTTCGGCGGCGGGCACGCCTATCTGGACATGACCGGCGAGGATCTACTGGATACAGGTGTGGCGATCATGGCGCGACCACCGGGCAAGAAGAACAGCACTATTCACCTGCTTTCCGGTGGCGAGAAGGCCATGACGGCGATTGCGCTGGTGTTCTCGATCTTCCAGCTCAACCCGTCGCCTTTCTGTCTGCTGGACGAAGTGGACGCGCCGCTGGACGACGCGAACGTTGGCCGCTACGCGCGCCTGGTGAAGGAGATGTCAGAATCGGTGCAGTTTGTCTTCATCACCCACAACAAGCTGACCATGGAAATGGCCAATCAGCTGCTGGGGGTGACGATGCACGAGCCCGGCGTATCGCGAATCGTGGCGGTGGATATCGCCGAGGCGGCCGAACTGGCTGCAATGTAACTGTGGGAGCGTGCCTGCACGCGATGCTTGTGAATTCGAACCCATCGCGGGCAAGGCCCGCTCCCACAGGGCAATATGTGGGAGCGTGCCTGCACGCGATGCTTGTGAATTCGAGCCCATCGCGGGCGAGGCCCGCTCCCACAGGAATAGGGCTTTCGCCAAGCGACATGTTTGAGTTATAAAACCAATTAAATTAACGCTTTCTGCATTTATTAGGACTGAGTTTTGTTATGGGGCTGCGCGAACTCGTAATACTGGTATTGATCCTGGCCATCGTCGGCGTGATTCTGCGGGGGCTTTATGTCGCCATCAAGGCGCGCCGCGGACAACTGCGCATGGCTCTGGAGAAGAATATCCCCCAGTATGATCCGGACGAGTTGTCCCTTTCTGAGTTGCCCAACGGCGGCGCGCGCATGGTGGAGCGTTCTTTCGCTCAGGTGGTGAGGCAGAATTCCGAATTCAGTTCCCGTGACCGTCTGCACAAAGGCCGCTCGGAGCAGGCCATCCCCGTATTGATGGATACCGTGTCGGATGATGTTGATGATGACGGCGTCGGGGCTGTCCGCACAGTGCCCTCAGCGGTGGCGGGTGCTCGTCAGGCCGTCAGACAGCGACACGGCATCAAAGCCGGCGCTGCACGGCCGCCACAGAAGCCGACTCACCGGCCGATTGATCGAATGGCTGAACGAAATAAAGAGCCCCAGCAGAATGGCGTCGTGGCAGCTGCTGCCGCTGCCGCATCCGCAGTAGCCGCGCCAGCACTCCAGCAAGCCCCGCTTCAAGCAGCGCCGCAGCACGAGTATGCCGATCCGCTGGACAGTCATGTCTTCCGAGACGATGAGGTAGACGAGCCCCGTTACGATGCGCCCGCCTTCGAGAGCCCGAGTGCAGTTGCCGCCGCCGACGACTATGAGGACGTTGCACAGCGCCATGACGCGCGCTTCGAAGAGCTCGATCCGGAAGACGACGAAGACGATTACGACGACGAGCTGGAAGAGGACGAAGGACTCTCTGAGGTGGCCGAAGAGGAACAGTCCGAGCCGGAAGAAGATCTTGATGACGACGAGTACGAGGCCGAGTCTTTCGAGAGCGTCTACGCCGACGACGATGACTATGATGACGACCGGGATTTTGATGACCAGGACCTGGACGACCAGAACCTGGATGACCAGGACCTCGACGAGGATGACGTAGCGGTGGATGATCCGCTGGCCTCCCGCTTTGAAGATGACCTCGACGACGAGGAAGAATCAGCAGAAGAGGTTTCAGAAGAGGTTGTAGACGAACTCGCTGAAGACGCCGAGGAGTACCACTACGAGACGGATTTCGCCAACGACCAGGACCCCGATGACCAGCACACCAGCGACCAAGAGACGGATGAAGAGCATGATGACTACTACGACGATCAAGAGGACGAAGTAGCGGAGCAGAAGACGGGTCCGCGCCGCTGGCTGCAATGGGCAGGCGAGAAGCTCTCCGGCATGACAGCTGCTGCCGCCAGTGAAGGCGAGAGGGATCGTCAACGCGGTGCCGAAGAGCAGGCCCGTGCGCGCGCCGAAATGCAGGAGCGCGCGGCCCAGGCTGCGGCGAGAACCGAATCCAGGGTGGACAGCAAACGCGAGACCAAGCCCGAGAAGAAAGCACGTAGCGAACGCGCCGAGCCTGTATTCGGGGCGGGAGCGTTTGACGATGCGCTGCTGGATGATGAGCATGATCATCAGGATTTGCATGCGTTTAATGAGCCGGCACGCGAGAAATTGCATGCTCGGGAAAAATTGGACGGTCAGTCGCGGGCATGGCCCGCTCCCACAGAAGGGGCTGCGGCGCGTAAAAAGTTGGAGCCGTTGGACCGGTCGCGTCAGAGTGAGTTGAATCTGGATGAGCCTGAGGAGCTGCGGGCGGAGCCGAGAGTCGAGCCCAAAAAGGCTTACAAAGAAACAGCGAAAGACAGTGTTAAAGAGCCTTCCAGGGAAGCGAGCAAACCGGCATCAAAGGAGCAGCAGGCCGAAGCCGACGCGGTGCCCGAATACAGCGAAGTGCTGGTGATCAACGTCGTGGCCAAGCCAGAGCGCGAATTTGTCGGCGTGGACCTCTTGCCCGTGCTGCTGACCAGTGGTCTGCGCTTCGGTGATATGAGCATCTTCCATCGTCACATTGAGGCCGACACCCGCAGCCCGGTGTTGTTCAGTGTTGCCAACATCGTCAACCCCGGCACCTTCGACCTCAATCAGATCAACGATTTTTCAACACGCGGCCTGTGTTTCTTCATGACCTTGCCCAACGTGGCGAACAGCATGCAGGCGTTCGACAAGATGCTGGATGTCGCCCAGCAGGTGAGAATCGCGCTCGACGGCGATCTCAAGGATGACAACCGCAGTGTGATGACTGCGCAGACGATCGAGCATTACCGCCAGCGCGTCCGTGACTTTGATCTCAGGCAACTGCGTCAGCACAAATGACCGAGAAAGCACACCCCGAGCAGGATCTGGTGCAGGAGCTCACGCTTCTGCGGACCCAGATCGCCCGTCATGACTACCTCTACCACACGCTCGATGCCCCGGTGATTCCGGACGTGGATTACGACCGGTTGTTCGCACGCCTGGAGCAGCTTGAGGCGGAGCACCCCGAACTGATTACGCCGGATTCGCCTACCCAGCGCGTGGGCTCGGCGCCGCTTTCCGGCTTTGTTCAGGTGACTCACGAAATCCCCATGATGTCGCTCGCCAAGGTGTTCGACGCCGCGGATCTGGAGGACTTCGAGGCGCGCATCAAGAAGCGGCTCGATACCCATGCCGACATCTCCTACAGCTGCGAACCCAAGATCGATGGCGTGGCCGTCAGCCTGCTCTACGAAGACGGAGTCCTGATCCGCGCGGCGACCCGTGGCGATGGCATCACCGGCGAGGACATCACCCACAACGTGCGCACGCTGCGGGATATTCCGCTGCGGATCGGCATCTTCCATGAAGGCGCTGCCGCCGTGCCCCGACGCCTGGAGGTGCGGGGCGAGATCTACATGACGCGTTCCGGCTTCGAGGCCATGAACAGGGAAGCGGAGAGCTCTGGTAGCAAGACCTTCGTGAATCCACGCAACGCGGCAGCAGGAACTCTGCGCCAGCTCGATCCCCGCATCACCGATCAACGTCCCCTGCGGCTGTTTTGTTACAGCGCGGCGGTTTTGGCCAGCGCGG
>JBBTKA010000153.1:0-300 GCA_038059145.1 Pseudomonadota bacterium | reverse complement strand
TGGCAATCAAGACAGCGGCGAGAACCAGCCAACCGGATTGGGCGAGACTCTCGGTACGACTCTCGGCGAGCGCTTGGGCGAGACTCTGGGCACCACATTAAGCGCCACCTTCGAGCTGCTCGAACAGTGGGGACTGCCAGTGAACCCGGAGCGGCGCACAGTCCGTGGCGCAGCCGAGTGCCTGGCCTATGCACAGGCATTGCTGGAGAAGCGACCGACGCTGGACTACGAGATCGACGGCGCGGTGATCAAAGTGGATCGTCTGCAGCTGCAGGCTGAGCTGGGCTTCAATGCACGCAC
>JBBTKA010000152.1:0-10447 GCA_038059145.1 Pseudomonadota bacterium | reverse complement strand
CTCATACACCCAAGGCCAGCAAATAACAGGTACTTATGCAATCTAAGGATGATTTGGTGATGTCAACGCTCGTTCCCATGGTAGTCGAACAAACTGCGAGAGGGGAGCGATCCTATGACATCTACTCGCGACTCCTGAAGGAGCGAGTGATTTTTATGGTAGGACAGGTAGAGGATTACATGGCAAATCTGGTGGTCGCCCAGTTGCTATTCCTGGAGTCGGAGAATCCTGACAAGGATATCCACCTTTATATCAACTCACCTGGCGGATCGGTCACTGCGGGTCTGTCGATATATGACACGATGCAATTCATCAAACCAGATGTAAGCACCATGTGTATCGGTCAGGCTGCCAGTATGGGGGCCTTGCTGCTTGCCGGCGGCGCGAAGGGAAAACGCTTCGCGCTTCCACATTCCCGCATGATGATTCACCAGCCAAGCGGTGGAACTCATGGACAGGCAGCAGATATTGAAATTCAGGCGAATGAGATAATTAAACTCCGACATCAACTGAACAAGATCATGGCAGCACACACGGGCAAAGAACTTGACGAAATAGCCCGAGATACGGAGCGTGATAATTTTATGAGCGCCAACGAAGCGGTGAAGTACGGCCTGGTGGACAAAGTCCTCAGTCATCGTGTCATGCAATGACAAGACTCTGACCCTGCGTCGTAGGACAAGCTCTTTCGGCGCTCTTTGTCTTGTTTAAATTCCCCATCCCGGTGTTATCATTCCCCCTACGGCAGATCTATTTTCTGCCGATTACATGGGTGATGGTTGACGACTGTGGAGTCTAAGTGGCCTTTATTGAGTGGCATGCGGCCCCATGTTCTGGTTATGCAGCGAATTTGAGAGGTAGTTGAATGTCAGATGATCGTTTCAACAAAGGCGACGATAGCGGCAAGTTGCTCTATTGTTCCTTCTGCGGCAAAAGTCAGCATGAGGTTCGCAAGCTGATTGCTGGCCCTTCTGTCTTTGTCTGTGACGAATGTGTTGATCTTTGCAATGACATCATCAGGGAGGAGATTCAGGAGAAGGATTCGGAAGCGGGTACGAAGAAGTTGCCTATTCCTGAAGAGATCAAGCGAACTCTCGACGAGTATGTAATTGGGCAGGAGAATGCCAAAAAGGTCCTCGCCGTGGCCGTTTATAACCACTATAAACGCCTCAACTATGATGAAACCAGCGGAGGGGTGGAGCTCGGAAAAAGCAACATCCTGATGATTGGCCCGACAGGCACTGGGAAAACTCTGCTCGCAGAAACCTTGGCGCGTTTGCTTGATGTGCCATTTACCATAGCGGACGCTACAACGCTGACTGAAGCTGGTTATGTCGGGGAAGACGTCGAAAACATCATTCAAAAGTTACTGCAGAAATGTGATTACGACGTCGAGAAAGCACAAATCGGCATTGTTTATATCGACGAAATCGACAAGATTTCCCGGAAGTCAGACAACCCATCGATTACTCGCGATGTCTCTGGCGAAGGGGTGCAACAAGCCTTGCTAAAGCTTATTGAAGGTACTGTTGCATCAGTTCCACCGCAAGGCGGTCGCAAGCACCCTCAGCAGGAATTCCTTCAGGTTGATACTTCGAATATCCTGTTCATCTGCGGAGGAGCCTTTGCAGGGCTGGAGAAAATAATCCGCGATCGATCGGAGAAAGGGGGTATCGGCTTTGGTGCAGAAGTCCGCAGCAAGGATCTTGAGCATCGCATGGGCGAAACATTGCGGGATGTCGAACCAGAGGATCTTGTCAAATACGGGTTGATTCCAGAGTTCGTGGGCAGGCTGCCAATGATTGCCACTTTGGACGAATTGGACCTTGACGCCATGGTTCGTATTATTAAAGAGCCACGAAACTCTCTCATCAAGCAATACCAGAAACTGTTTGAAATGGAGGGTGTGGAGATACAGTTCCGAGATGAAGCGCTGAAAGCGGTCGCTCAGAAAGCAAAGGAGAGAAAAACGGGAGCACGTGGATTGCGGTCCATTATGGAGAGCGTACTGCTTGATACCATGTACAAAATCCCATCCATGGAGCATGTCAGCAAAGTAATTATCGATGCTGCAGTCATCAATGGGGAGTCTGAACCACTATTGGTTTACGAAAATCGCGAGCAGCCTGCTACCAGGGCAGCATCAGAAGAAAATTGAAAAAATAGCTGATTTACTGAGATGTAACAGTCTTGCGTAGCCCCGACTCTCTAAGGTTCGCGAGATTTTATTTGCGGTTTTGCTCTCCATACGATTGAAAAGACAATAGGCCGACCCAAAATCGATGTCTATGTACATACGAGCAGGGCGTCCTCTCGTACTTTCACCATCAGGATGTTAGATATGAGTCTTTTGCCAGATACAATCGATGCCGGGAAAATAGTGTTACCTCTCCTCCCTCTGCGTGATGTTGTTGTATACCCTCAGATTGTGCAGCCACTCTTCGTTGGGCGACCCAAGTCAATAAAGGCCCTCGAAGTGGCAATGAGCACGGGCAAACAAGTATTACTTGTCGCCCAGAAAAGCCCATCCGAAGACGACCCCAGCGAACGGGATATCTTTGAAATAGGCACGGTGGCAAGCATCCTGCAACTCATTCGACTACCTGATGGCACGGTAAAAGTCCTTGTTGAGGGCGTTAGCAGAGCACGAATCAAGTCAGTAGAGCTGGCCACGGACTATTATCAGGCGAATATCAATTTCTTGAGCGGCGACCCCTTGGCTGAAAAACAGTCAGAACTGCTGACTCGGTCGTTACTGTCCCAATTTGATCAATACGTGCAGTTAAGCAAGAAAATCCCTCCCGAGGTTCTTACTTCAATTTCCAGCATCGACGAGGCTGGCCGTCTTGTAGACACCATTGCATCGCACATGTCGTTGCAACTCCAGGAGAAGCAGAATCTTCTTGAGCTGGTTGCACTGCAGCCCAGAACTGAGCACCTGATGGCCCTCATCGAATCCGAAATCGATCTCTTTCAGGTGGAGAAACGGATTCGCGGACGTGTCAAGAAGCAGATGGAGAAGAGCCAGCGCGAGTACTATCTCAATGAGCAAATGAAAGCCATTCAAAAGGAAATGGGGGAGTTGGATGACAGCCCCAATGAAGCAGAGGAGTTGAAACAACGGATTGAAGAGGCGGGCATGCCCATAGAAGCGCGCGACAAAGCACTTTCAGAGCTGAACAAACTGAGAATGATGTCACCCATGTCATCCGAAGCCTCTGTCGTAAGAACTTACATCGACTGGATGGTAAGTCTGCCATGGAAAGCACGCAGTAAAGTTCGACTTGATCTGGAGAAAGCCGAACAAGTCCTTGAAAGTGATCATTATGGTCTGGAAGAGGTAAAGACCAGAATCCTCGAATATCTGGCCGTTCAGAAGCGTGTCAAGAAGTTGAAAGGACCGATTTTGTGCCTCGTGGGTCCACCCGGGGTAGGCAAGACTTCACTTGGGGAATCCATAGCCCGCGCAACAAACCGAAAGTTCGTGCGTATGGCACTGGGTGGTGTGCGTGACGAGGCTGAGATCAGAGGGCACAGGAAAACCTACATCGGATCACTTCCAGGCAAATTACTGCAGAAGCTCGCGAAAGTAGGCGTGAAGAACCCGCTGTTCCTTCTAGATGAAATAGACAAGATGGGAATGGACAACAGGGGTGATCCGGCGTCCGCATTGCTGGAAGTTCTCGATCCAGAACAAAACCATAGTTTCAATGATCACTACCTGGAGGTCGATTACGATCTGTCTGAGGTCATGTTCGTTTGCACATCAAATACCATGAACATTCCTGGGCCTCTGCTTGATCGCATGGAGATTATTCGCTTGCCCGGCTATACCGAAGACGAGAAAGTCAATATAGCCAATCGTTACCTTGTGCCAAAACAGCAGGAAAATAATGGTCTGCGCAAGGGCGAACTGAGCATTGGCGAAGACACCATCAAGGATTTGATTCGCTACTACACAAGGGAAGCCGGCGTTCGAGGTTTAGAGCGCGAAATAGCGAAAATCTGCCGAAAGGTAGTTAAACATAACTCCTCAACAGGCAAGAGTTTTCCAGTTATCTTGAATAGTGACACGCTGGAGGAGTACTCCGGCGTTCGAAAGTATGACTATGGTCGTGCTGAAGAAAATAATCTTGTTGGGCAAGTGAACGGCTTGGCTTGGACTCAGGTTGGCGGCGAATTACTCACAATCGAGGCCGTTGCACTGGAAGGTAAGGGTAAGACCATCAAAACTGGATCTCTTGGCGACGTCATGCAGGAGTCAATTCAGGCGGCTATTACTGTTGTTCGCAGCCGCGCAGCGGTGTTGGGCCTCAAACCTGGCTTCCATGAATGCATGGATTTGCACATTCACGTTCCAGAGGGAGCTACGCCCAAGGACGGCCCGAGCGCGGGCATCGGTATGTGTACTGCGCTTGTGTCAGCGTTGACGGGTATTCCAGTGAAAGCTGATGTCGCCATGACAGGAGAGATAACTTTGCGTGGTCAGGTGCTCCGAATCGGAGGCCTTAAGGAGAAACTCCTTGCGGCGCACAGGGGTAATATCAAGACAGTTATCATTCCTGCGGACAATGAGAGGGATTTGCGAGAAATTCCCGATAATGTAAAAGCTGATATGAAAATTTGTCCTGTCAAATGGATAGATCAAGTTTTAGAGCTCGCTTTGGAATATCAGCCTGTTCCAAATTCAGATGTGGTTGCCTCAAAAACTGTAATTTCTGCGACTGGTGATGATGCAGATAAAACCAAAGATGAAATGCATATAAATACGCACTGAATCACAGTGCAAGCCAGTGTTTGTGGTTGACACAGCTTTCTTTGGCTTGGTATAAAGTGCCGGTCGTATTGGTTATCAAGCCATCTCTTGAATAAAAAATCAGACAGAATATAAATACTTAGCGCGGGCATAGATACGCCACTTCGCCCGCTTGGTTTCAAGTAATAACTCAACTTAGAAAAATAAGGGGACAACGTGAATAAATCTGAATTAATCGATGCTGTTGCTGCAAGTGCTGACATTCCAAAAGCTGCAGCCGGACGCGTGATAGATGCCATGATTGATGCCATCACTGACTCGCTTAAGAAAAGCGATCCGGTCGTACTCGTTGGTTTCGGTACATTTACAACCAAGGAGCGCGCAGCACGTCAAGGTCGTAACCCGCAAACTGGGGCGACAATTCAAATCAAAGCAGCCAAGGTGCCTACATTCAAGGCTGGCAAGGCTCTTAAAGACGCCGTAAATCTCTGACCATACAGTTAAAATTCGACAGCGATTCAGGCCGAACAGGCACGATTTTTAAATTTCGTTCAGTTGGCCTGACAGCTTAGAAGTGTTTTTAAGGGCGCATCCGTGATGCGCCTTTTTAGTTTAAAGAAGGTGCTATTTATTCATTCTTCGCACCAATTCGATCGTTGTATCAAGTTCGGTATTCGACAGGAAATGACATGCTGCAAAAAATAAGAGACAACTCCCAGGGGATGATTGCGAAGGTCATTATCGGCTTCATTATTGCGCTGATGGCCCTGTTCGGAGTGGAATCCATCGTAGGCGGATTCGTGAACAACTCGACAGTGGCTGAGGTGAATGGAGAGGAGATCACTGAACCAGAATTGGCAACCAGCGTCCAGAACTTGATGATGAATGTCGGAGCTGATCTGGCAAATCTGGATGAAAGTTTGTTGCGCGAAGTTGCACTGAATCAAATTATCGAGGACAGATTGCTCCGTCAATCGGCACGAAATGCCGACATGACGATCTCCAGTGATGCCATTGATCGTCAGATTCTCAATAACCCACAATTCCAGATTGGGGGCGTGTTCGACTCTGATCTGGCCTTGCGAACCATGGCCACTCAAGGCTTTAGCGTGCAGGCGTATCGAGATGCCTTGTCTGAGCAAATGGTCGTGGGCCAGCTCGTGAACGCATATGCTGCCTCCAGCTTTATGACTCAAAACGAATTGGAGCGCATAGCCGCACTCACTTCGCAGACTCGCGATTTCCGCTTTTTGTCAGTAACTCTCGGTAACAGAACTGAAGGGGAAGTAATTCCAACTGATCAAATTGAGACCTACTATCAAAACAATCAGTCTCGCTTTACGGTAGAGGAAGAGGTAGCAGTTGACTATGTACTGCTGGATAAGAGCGCCATTTTTAGCGAAGTCGAGGTAAGCGATGCCGATGTCCTGGCGCAGTACGAGATTGAGCGTAGCGCGTCATCAGCCTCAACGCAGAGACGAGCATCTCATATACTCTTAGAGGTAAACGATACCAGGACGCAAGAGCAAGCCCTAGAGCAGGCAGCCGCGCTGAAAACCCGACTGGATCAGGGAGAAGATTTCGCCGCACTGGCGCTGGAAGCATCAAGCGATACGATTTCCGCCCAATCTGGAGGCGACATCGGTTACTCCGATGGATCGGCATTCCCTCCGGAGTTGGAGGAAGCGCTGGCAACTCTTGAGGTCGGCCAGATTTCTGCCCCGGTTGCGTCTGAGTTCGGGGTGCATATCGTCAAGTTGACTGAATATGACGTGAATGAATTCGCGCCTCTGGAAGAAGTCGCCGATCGTATTCGTCGCGACCTGAGTAGTGCGGAAGTGGACCAATTGTATTTTTCCCGCTTGGAAACTCTCGCAAACTTGGCATTCGAAACGACAGATCTAGGTGAAATATCTGAAGAGCTTGGTCTGCAAATCGTGGAGAGTGAGACGTTTTCACGCTTGGGCGGCACTACTGAAATTACCAGTAATAGCAACGTAGTCGCAGCAGCATTCACAGAGGAAGTTCTGGTGGATGGTAATAATAGTGAAGTAATTGAGATTGGAGACTCTCGTGCGCTGGTTTTAAATATGCGTGAGCACATCGAAGCACATCTGAGACCATTAGAGGAGGTCCGTGGCGAAATTGCGGCCATTTTGCGCACAGAACTGGAAAAAGAGAGAGCGCAAGCGGTCGGGGAGGAGCTGTTGGCTTCGCTCCGTGCTGGGCAGTCAATAGACGAGATTGTTACCGCAAATGAGTTGCAGTGGATTACTCAGGTAAATGTGTCCAGAGATCAGACAGGGCTCAACACAGAAGTGCTGCAACGCGCATTTACCATGCCCTCCCCACAAGATGACGGCTCGACTCTCGACGGCTTTGCCTTGAGCAATGACACATACGTTGTACTGGAGTTGCAATCCGTCAATCGAGGTACGCTGGAACAACTTGCTGCAGACGAGCGTACAACCCTGACGAGTTCTAATGTAGAAGCTGATGGCAGGGCCGCATTTGATGCTTTCCTGGCCAACGCCAGAAACAATGCAGACATTACCGAGAATCTTGCAGACGAACCGTTGCTCTAATAGATTGGTTCTAGATTAGTTCGAAGTGAAGAGCTTGACTGCGATCAGTTAAGCTCTGAACTTTCAGGGTACAAACGTAGTAGTTGCCCTGGGTGTATCAACCCATCCGATTGAATGCCATTCCACTCCAGCAACTCTTCGATCTCTACACTATGTTTTCTTGCGATACGACCAATAGTATCACCAGGCTGGACTGTGTATTGCATTTGAGAATTATCTTTTCCGCTATCCACTGTTTGTGCAATTGACGGATCGGAGTGAAGTACCAGAACCTGTCCTGGACGCAGTACAGATTCGGTGGAAATATTATTCCACTCTGCAAGCGTTGAAGCGCTCATGTTATAGCGACTGGCAATTCTCCACAGACTGTCTCCAGAACGAACTTCATATCGAGTGGGTGGAGTCATACCCTGCGGCGCCACCTCCCCCGCAAGTGTTACGCCAGTCAAATACTCGGGCGCATTCGGGGTAGCTAATGGGGCCGATGATTTGTAGGCTCGGGGGATTAAGAGGGATTCGCCAGCGATAATACGACTTCCATCGATTCCGTTAGCCTGCTGTAAAGACGCAACTTGTGTATTGAACTGCCGCGCAATCTTGCTGAGAGTATCTCCGGACTGGACTACATACCTATCCCAGGTGACCGGAGTTTGTCCTTGCAGGCTCGCCACTGCAGCCTCAAAAGCATCCACCTTATCAACAGGAACCAGCAACGTATGCGGACCATCCGGGTGAGTAGCCCATTGCCTGATTCCAGGGTTGAGTTGATAAAGAATTTCAGAGTCCACACCGGCAAGACTGGCCACCAATGCTAAATCTATTTGTGTACCCGCCTCTAGCTTGGCAACCACTCTCTCATTTTTAACATCCGCCAATTGCAGACCATAATGATCGGGAGTTGAGATCAATCGAGCGAGGGCAATCAGTTTCGGAACAAAGTCCTCCGTAGTTGATGATAGATTCAGGGACCAGTAGTCAGTCTTGCGAGATCTCCGACTGTTTTGTTCGATGGCCTTCTGGACATTGCCCTGGCCGGTGTTATATGCCGCCAAAGTGAGAAGCCAATCCCTTTCAAACATCTCGTTGAGTGTGGTCAAGTAGTCCAAAGCTGCAACCGTAGAAGCGATTGGATCCCGACGACCGTCATACCACCAATCCTGTTTAATCCCGAGACTTTTGGCCGTTGCGTTCACAATTTGCCAAAGTCCGACTGAGTTCTTATTCGCTGCGGCATTGGGGTTGTAGGCACTTTCCACGATGGGAAGCAGAGCCAACTCCAGAGGCAACGAGCGTCTCTCAAGCTCCTCAACAATTTCGAAGATAAATGGTCTTGATCTCTCTGTCACTGCAACGAGAAAGTCGGGATTATTCTTATAGTATTCAAGCTGCTCTTCAATTCTCTCGTTGTCATGACTCAGACTGAATGACAGACCACTGCCGATCCTTGCCCATATGTTTTCGAATTGATCAGAACTCGCTTCATTGCTTTCTGCGTCAGGCTGTATACGAACTCTCGCTGAATCCGCTCGACCGCTGACGATTCGAACCGAATTATTAGCAGAATTCTGAGCACTCTGCGAATCCCCCATCAGTACTGGATTCGGGTCCTGAACAACACTACACGCACTCAACAAAGTAACCGCTGAAATGACGGCACTCAGCTTTCTCAATCGCAGTGGTGCAGTAGTCCCAGAGAATCCGCTACCTGATCTTAAATTATCAAAACTCAAAAGCATTTATTAAATTGCCATAATGAAAATTGCAGGGCTTAACGCTGTTCGTAGCCTGGTTTTATATTGAAAAGCAGTCTTTCCATCGTCTAAGCGCCGCAAATACGTCGATATCACTACAGTCCGCGGCTATTTCCATTCTCTCAGTAACTGCCTTTCTAACACCCTTGGTATGACACCGCAAAAAAGGATTAGTTCGCAACTCTATCGATAACACGGACGGGACAGTCGGAATCCCGGCATTCAGAATCTCGTTAACCTGCTGAAGTCGTTCGATGACCTCTTGGTTAAATGGATCTGCGTGCATGGCAAAGCGCAAATTACCAAAAGTGTATTCGTGGGCACAATATACCATGGTAGTCCCTGGCAGAGACGCTAGTTTTTCCAGCGATTTATACATCATGGATGGGCTACCTTCGAAAATTCTTCCACAGCCCCCAGAAAACAGAGTATCTCCACAGAATAGCAATGCCGGTCTGACGCTTTCCTTGCTTGAATTACCATGTGCAAAATAGGCAATGTGATCGAGCGTATGACCGGGCACCGATATCACGGCAAATTCGATTCCCGACACATTCAGGACATCCCCCTCGTTAAGCGGATGGGTTATGGAGTCAATTTTATTGGATCTGGGGCCGTAAACAGGTGTGCCTGGAAATTCAGCAAGAAGTGCTTTTATCCCACCGGTATGATCTGCATGGTGGTGGGTTACCAAAATGGAAGACAGACTTAAGCTATTAGCATGCACCGCATCCAGTACAGGCGCTGCGTCACCAGGATCGACAACACTTACGCCCGAGCCATCGTTACCAATTGCCCATATATAATTGTCACTGAAAGCGCGAATGGGACTTACTTTGAAGACCATAGTGTATTATCCATTAAGCGAAAGACCATGTATTCCGACGGATGGGCGTAGGTTGTAACCATGTCACTATTCTCAAGTTTTCGATTGCGATGGCAACAACGTCGTCAACTGCCCGAGCCGCAAATTCTTTTCGAGGAAATGGACGCTTGGCTAGAGTCCCCTCTTGGTCAAGAATTGCTGGTATGTGAGAAGGAGATGTTGGAACCATTTCTCGCACGTGTCTTTGGGTATCATATCCTGCAATTAGGTTGTTCCTCACACTCCATGCTAGGCGAAAGTCCCGTGGGACATAAGTTTTTTTTCACTCCATCTTATAAAACCGGCTCGCATTTCCCCGTCGCATGTAACGAGCTCCTTCCATTATCAAACGAGAGTGTTGATGCGGTCTTAATTCACCATGCGCTGGATTTCACACCGGATAGCCACCGGTTACTGAGAGAGGCGGCGAGAGTTGTTATGCCCGGCGGAAAGCTGTTAATAATGGGATTCAACCCCGGAAGCTCATGGG
>JBBTKA010000151.1:0-18133 GCA_038059145.1 Pseudomonadota bacterium | reverse complement strand
CGAAAGCAATCTTCTTTTCCGGGGGCCAGGCGTCGCCACCCTGGTTGTGGGCATAGCGCAACGGGATGACGTGATCCAGATCGATTTGTGCGGCAACAGTGAAGGTCTCGCCAGTGTACTCGTCAAACCATTCGCCCGTCCGCACCTCACAGTTGCGTGGATTCGTGAAGCGCACCTCGCTGCGACTGGTCGCTACAAGAATTTCATGACGGGTCACCTGACAGTCGCCGTCGAAGTCGAGATCGTACGCCCAGTCCACGCTGTTGAAAAATTTATCCCGACTCTCCGGGTCGAAGAAAAAGCTGTCCGGCCCGGTGCGCATGAACGAGTCCGGCTCTTCGCATCCAGGCATGTGGCAGTGATAAGACTGGCCATCATAGTGCCCGCCATTTTCATCGAGTTGCCCTGGGTGGCCGAAGCTCAGGCTGCTCATGGTCGAGAGAAACAGGAGTACAAACCAGTGCCAGAGTGTGGGGGGGAGGCGCGCGGTTTGTCTTTCAGCTGTGTAAACAGAGGTTTTCATTCTGTCTCCTGATCTGTTGCCGCTAATGCTGGGAGGTGCAGTTGTGCTTTTAGTCGAACAGCATCGACAGGTCAACTGCCTTGCAATCCTTCGTGAACGCGCCGATGGAAATGTAATCCACTCCAGTCTCGGCAATCGCCGCCAGCGTGGTCAGATTGATGCCGCCGGACGCCTCAAGCCGGGCGCGACCGCCTGTAATCATGACCGCCTCGCGCATGGCATTCAATTCAAAATTGTCCAGCATGATGGTCTGAGCGTCCGTGGTCAGAGCCTCCCGTAACTGAGCCAGTGTCTCCACTTCGACTTCCACGGGTTTGTCCGGATGCAGAGCGCGGGCCCGTCCGACGGCAGCCGTAATGGAGCCGCAGGCGTGAATGTGATTCTCCTTGATGAGGAAGGCGTCATAGAGTCCCATGCGATGGTTGTGGCAGCCGCCGATCACGACCGCGTATTTCTGCGCCGTGCGCAGTCCCGGCAGAGTCTTGCGGGTGTCCAGGAGGCGCACTTGCGTGTGGGCGACAAGGCTGGCGTAGTGGCGACTGGAAGTGGCTGTCCCCGATAGCGTCTGCAAAAAGTTGAGCGCGCAACGTTCTGCTGTCAGCAGGTGTCTGGCACTGCCGCGCAGTGTGGCCAAGCGCTGATTTGGTTCGACAGTGTCGCCGTCCCGCGCATGCCAGGTGATCTGCAGCGTGGGGTCCACTTGTCGCAATACTTCATTGACCCATGGCGTCCCGCACAACACGGCCCGTTCGCGGCTCAGAATTTGAGCGGTCGCCATCGCAGTCTCGGTGATCAACTGGGCCGTAATGTCGCCGCTGCCAACGTCCTCGCGCAAGGCATTGGTGACTGTCACCGACAGGTCTGCGGGGAGAGGTGGAATATCGTTCATGGCGGAATGCTTCCTCGTGAGACTGCTCAGGGGATGTAGCGCAGCGTCAGCTGATCGCCACGCTGGGTGAATTCAACATGGCGCAGAGCGCTCATGCCCAGAAGTACAGTATTGCCGGTCATGGCCGGATTGATGCTGGCACGCACGTCGGTAAGCAAAATCCCGCCAATCTGCAATTCGCCAATAGTGGCGGAGTACACGACCACGTCACCATTGGCCGTGCTGGCTCGCGTCGGGGCACCGCGCTCGAGTCCGGCTGTCAGCGCCAGTTCTTCTGGCAGCACGACGTCGGTCGCGCCAGTGTCCAGCAGAAACACGGCCCGAGCTTCATTGACGAAGCCGCTGGCGACATAGTGTCCCTGCGGGTTTCTGCGTAACTCGACCTGGACACTGCCATCGTTGCCGGTGGTGCTGATGGGATTCTGGTTGGGGTTCTCGCGCCTCTCCAGTGCATTATCGAAGAACAGGGTCAGCAGTCCCAATCCCAGTACACAACTGATGATCAGCATGGAGAGGCCGATGGGTCTGGTGGGGTGAGGTTGCTCTGATTGACTCATGTGGCCTGTGTCTGGCTGGACTGCTCGGTGTTTCGATGCGGGAAATTATGTCCCATCGGCCAGGTGATTGGTAGTTAAGTGCGGGTCCGTCGTCACGTGGTAATGGATTGCCGGGCGGGGCCCGGATAGAATCAGCCCGCATCTGCCCGGTCATCGGAGACCATCTTGATCATCGACCATCGTCTTAGTTTCGCCCGCCAGATAGCTTCGCCCAATTGCAGCGAGCGTCCGGATGGCGTGCCGATTGACCTGCTGGTGATTCACAATATCAGTCTGCCACCGGGAGAGTTCGGCGGCGGGCACATTGATGAGCTGTTCTGCAATCGTCTGGATCCTCTGCAGCACAGCTATTTTGCGGAGATTGCCCATCTGCGCGTCTCGGCGCATCTGCTGATAGACCGTCATGGCGCCGTCACCCAGTACGTTCCATTCAACATGAAGGCGTGGCACGCGGGTGCCTCCTGTTTTTGTGGGCGCGACAATTGTAATGAGTACTCAATAGGTATTGAATTGGAGGGCACTGACTTCGAGCCCTTCACCCCTGCCCAATACGATCAGCTGGTGCGGGTGACAGCTTTGCTGCGGCTTGCGTATCCGCACATTACGCCAGCGCGAATTGTCGGGCACAGTGATATCGCACCGGATCGCAAGACCGATCCCGGTCCCTGTTTTGATTGGCAGCACTACCGCTCCCGGTGTGCCTTGGGGGAGTTAACTGCATGAAATTTCTGGTCATATTGCTGGCTCTGGGCATCAATCATTACTGGACCCGAGACCGCGACGTTCTCAATGACAAATGGTTTGTGAAATTCCAGAGCTGGCTGGCACAGCGCATCAGCGGTTTGCCGGAGCATCTTGCGCAGAGCGGCTGGCTCTATCCTCTGCTGGTCCTCGCGCTGCCCACGCTCGCTCTGGGGATTTTGCTCTTGCTGATCGACGGTGTGGCGCTCGGTTTGATGACACTGCTCATACACGTCGCCGTGCTGCTGGCACTGTTCGATCATGTGAACGTCAACGGCCTGACTGCCCGCTACCTGGACAGCTGGCGCCGGGGTGACTATGAGTCCGCTTTTTTGCTCCTGCAGGAGCGCTGGCACCAGGTTGCTCTCGACAACTGTGACGATCGCAGCAGGCTGCACGAGGAGTTCTGTCGATTCCTGCTCTCCAGCTTTTTCGAGAGGTTGTTTGCCGTGCTCTTCTGGTACCTGCTGCTGGGTCCGGTTGGCGCTCTGTTCTATCACCTCGGCTTTCTGTATCGCAGCCGGGTATCCCCACATTCGGTGGCTGCAGACAGCGAACTTGTGCTGCGGCTGGTCTATCTGCTGGAGTGGGTGCCAGCGCGGTTGCTCGGCCTGACCTTCTCTCTGGCAGGTGATTTCGTCGCTGGGTTTGCAAGGCTGCGAGCGGTGCTGTTCGATCTGGATCGCAGTGCGGTGAGCGTGGTGTACGCCTGTGCGCTGGCGGCATTGGGAGCGGCACCGCGAACCCTGCTGGTGCGGGAAGAAGCTGGTGCTGCCGGCGAAGCAACGACGGTTCTGATCGACGCCGAAAGTACGCTGGATGAGGCGGCTTTCGGGCCTTATGCAAGCCAGCAGATTGAGGCGCTGCTGGCGCTGCTGCATCGCAGTCAGGTCATCTGGGTGAGTGCGTTGGCATTACTCGCGCTGTACGGAATCGATAGCTGAGCGGTTTTGTAGTTTAACTACATAAGGACAATTTGCGACATTGAAAACGGGCTTTGAAGTCAGGTAAAATCCGGTCACAATGTAAATTATTTACAAAAGCGGTATTGCCCATGGCGGCCGTTTTGAATACCCGAAGCCCTCTTGGGCAAAGAATAAAACGAGAGTCTTAGCATATGAGCCACCACAAAGAAGATACCAATCCCGTCGAAACCAAAGAATGGCTTGATGCTCTGGGCTCAGTCATCGACGAGGAAGGCGCCGAACGCGCCCATTTCCTGCTGGGCAGATTGGCAGAGGAAGCCACGCGCACTCAGTCACTGCCCTATGCAACAGTCAACACGCCGTACCGCAACACCATCCCGACCCGCGAAGAAGAGAAGATGCCCGGCGACATGTTCATGGAGCGCCAGATCCGCGGCATCATTCGCTGGAACGCGCTGGCGATGGTAATGCGCGCCGGCAAGAAGCCCGGCGCTGATCTGGGCGGCCACATCTCCACGTTCTCCTCTGCGGCGACGCTGTACGATGTAGGCTTCAACTACTTCTTCCGTGGTGCAAGTGAAGGCCATGGCGGCGACCTGATCTACTTTCAGGGCCACTCATCCCCCGGCATTTATTCACGCTCCTTCGTGGAAGGGCGTTTGAGTGCCGAGCAACTCGACAATTTCCGTCAGGAGGTCAATGGCAATGGTCTGTCCTCCTACCCACACCCCTGGCTGATGCCCGACTACTGGCAGTTCCCCACAGTGTCCATGGGTCTTGGCCCTATCGCGGCGATCTATCAGGCGCACGTCATGAAGTATCTGACCAGCCGTGGCCTGATGGACAACAGCGATCGCAAGGTGTGGGCCTTCCTGGGTGACGGAGAGACCGACGAGCCGGAATCACTGGGCGCCATCGGCAAGGCCGGACGCGAGAAGCTCGACAACCTGATCTTCGTGATCAACTGCAACCTGCAGCGTCTGGACGGTCCGGTGCGCGGCAATGGCAAAATCATCAACGAACTCGAAGGCATCTTCCGTGGCGCCGGTTGGAATGTGATCAAAGTAGTCTGGGGGCGTCACTGGGACGCTCTGCTGGCGGCCGACAAAGACGGTCTGCTGCAACAGCGCATGGACGAAGTGGTGGATGGCGAATACATCAACTACTGGGGCCGTGGCGGCGCCTACACCCGTGAGCATTTCTTCGGCAAGAGCCCGGAACTGCTCAAGATGGTCGAGCATCTGACCGATGACGACATCATGAACCTCAACCGTGGCGGCCATGACCCGTTCAAGGTCTACGCGGCCTATGCACAGGCGGTCAAATCCAACGGCAAGCCGACTGTGATTCTGGCCAAGACAGTGAAGGGCTATGCCTTCGGTGCCTCGGCAGAAGCGCAGAATGTGACCCATTCGGTCAAGAAGCTCGATATCGAAGGTCTGAAGAGTTTCCGTGATCGTTTCAATATTCCAATTCCGGATGATCAGCTGGAGTCAGTGCCTTACTACCGTCCGGCCGAGGACAGTCTGGAAATACGCTACATGCGTAAACGTCGGGAAGCGCTTGGCGGTCCTGTGCCTAAGCGTCGTGTTGAAGCCCAGACGCTGCAGGTTCCTGATCTGAGCGCGTTCGCCGCGCAGATGCAAAGCACCAAGGATCGCGAGATCTCCACGACGATGGCATTCGTGCGCATCATTTCGGCGCTGTGCAAGGACAAGGAAATTGGTCAGCGTATTGTGCCGATCGTTCCCGATGAGGCGCGTACCTTTGGTATGGAAGGCATGTTCCGTCAGGTCGGTATTTACTCCTCCGTGGGTCAGCTCTATGAGCCGATGGACTCCAATCAGGTGATGTACTACCGCGAAGACACCAAGGGACAGATGTTGGAGGAGGGGATCAGTGAAGCCGGTGCATTCTCTGCCTGGCTGGCTGCCGCCACGTCCTACAGCGTCAACGATTATCCGTTGATTCCGTTCTACATTTACTACTCCATGTTTGGATTCCAGCGTATCGGTGATCTGGCGTGGGCCGCAGGCGATTCTCAGGCGCGTGGCTTCCTCATCGGTGCTACTGCCGGCAGAACGACGCTCAATGGCGAGGGGCTGCAGCACCAGGATGGCCATAGCCACCTGCTGGCATCGACCATTCCCAATTGCGTGACCTACGACCCAACCTACTCCTATGAGCTGGCGGTCATCATCCAGGACGGGCTGCGCAGGATGTATCAGGAGAAGGAATCCGTTTACTACTACATCACCACGATGAACGAGAACTACACCCATCCGGATATGCCGGCAGGGGCGGAAGCGGGCATCATCAAGGGCATGTACCTGCTGGAAGACGGTGGCGCCAAAGAGTATAAAGTGCAGGGCAAAGCGATGACCGATCAGCGTATCCGGCTGCTTGGAAGCGGTACCATTCTGCGCGAAGTCAGAGCAGCGGCACAGATTCTGCGTGACGACTACAAGGTGGCCGTGGATGTCTGGAGCGTGACCAGCTTCAATGAACTGCGCAAGGATGGTCTGTCCACTTCGCGCTGGAACATGATGCACCCCACCAAGAAAGAGAAAGTGAGCTATGTCACCAAGTGCCTGTCTGGCGTGAGCGGTCCGGTCATCGCCTCCACCGACTACATGAAAGTGCATGCCGATCAGATTCGCGAGTTCGTGCCGGACACTTATCGCGTGCTGGGCACCGACGGCTTCGGTCGCAGTGATACCCGCGAGAATCTTCGCCACTTCTTCGAGGTGAATCGCCACTTCGTGGTGTTGGCAGCGCTGACAGAACTGAAGGCACGCGGAATCGTGACTGCCGAGACGATCGCCAAAGCCATGAAGGCGATGGGCATCAATCAGGATAAAGTTGATCCGTTGACCGTATAAACGAGACAGAAAAAATTCAGGAGCATTGATCAGTGGCAGTTGAAAGCATAAAAGTACCGAATCTCGGTGATTCGAAGGACGTCGAGGTCATCGAGCTTCTGGTGAAGCCTGGCCAGGCCATCAAGGAAAATGATTCCATCATGGTGCTGGAGAGCGACAAGGCGGCGATGGAGATTCCGTCACCCAAAAGCGGGATCGTCAAGAGTGTGAGCATCAAGCTGGGGGACCAGGTCTCTGAAGGTGACGAGATATTGATGCTCGAAGTGGAAGGCGGTTCCGCCGCAGCAGAGGCGCCTCAAGTTGCTTCTGCCCCGGCGCCGGCAGCGGCACCAGCACCAGCAACAGCACCCGTTGTGGCGCCCGCACCAGCGGCGCCACAGGCAAGTGCCCCGGTGGCGGGCGGCGTGGAGATAATTTCCGTTCCCGATCTGGGTGGCGACAGCGATGTCGAAGTGATCGAGATTCATGTCAAGGTAGGGGACACCGTCAAGGCGGAGGACTCGCTGATAACGCTGGAGTCCGACAAGGCCGCGATGGAAGTGCCGACGCCGAAAGGTGGCGTGGTGAAAGTTCTCAAGATCAAAGTGGGTGACAAGGTCTCCAAAGGTTCTGCCATTCTGGAACTGGAAGTTGCCGGTAGCGTCGCCCCGCTGCCTGCACCCGTTGCAGCGCCAGCCCCTGCAGTGCAAGCTGCGCCGGCCGCTGCACCGGCCGCCCAGAAAGCCGTGGTGCCTCCTGCTCCTGTGGCAGCTCCTGCAGCGGCCCCGGCGGTCGAGAAGGCTGATGTCTACGCGGGACCTGCTGTCCGCAAGCTGGCGCGTGAGCTCGGTGTCGAACTGGCACTGGTCACTGGCACGGGCGCCAAGGGACGTATCCAGAAGGAAGACCTGCACAGTTTCGTGAAGACTCGGCTGCAGGCCCCCGTTGCTCCGGTTGGCATAGCGGCTGCAGTCTCTGCGGTGTCGGATATCGATTTCAGCCAATTCGGGCCAATTACTCAGGTGCCAATGAGCAAGCTGCACAAGGTGACCGCTGCCAATATGCAGCGCAATTGGTCAACCGTACCGCAGGTCGCTCAGTTCAATGAGGCCGATATTACCGAGCTGGAAGTTTTCCGGAACGAGTTGAAAGCCGAAGCTGACAAGAAGGGCGTCAAGCTGACCTTCCTGCCGTTCCTGCTGAAGGCCTGTGCGAAGGCGCTGCAGGAGTACAAACAGTTCAATGTCTCTCTGCATTCCTCTGGCGAATATCTGATTCAGAAGCAATACATCAACATCGGCGTGGCAGTGGCGACTGAGGCCGGGCTGGTGGTGCCGGTGATTCGCAATGTCGACAAGAAGTCGCTGTGGGAACTGGCCGCTGAAGTCGCGGTGATGAGCGACAAGGCCAAGCAGCGCCGTCTGACCAAGGACGACATGCAGGGTGCCTGCTTCACTATCTCCAGTCTTGGCGCCCTTGGCGGCACTGGTTTCATTCCCATCGTGAATGCGCCGGAAGTTGCGATCCTTGGCGTCTCCAAGACCCAGGTCAAGCCGGTGTACATGAACGGACAATTGGTGCCGAGGCAGATGCTGCCGATCACTCTGTCTTACGATCATCGCGCCGTGAACGGAGTGGATGGCGGTTTGTTTGCCACCTACCTTGCGAAGGTGCTGGGTGATATCAGGTTGTTGCTGTTGTAAAAGTTGTTGTCAGGATGTTATCGCGGGCGGGGCCCGCTCCCACAGGCATCAACCCCAGTGGGAGCGGGCCGCGCCCGCGATGGTTTTGAGCCGCCCCGCCTGCCAGAATGCCAGTCTCACCCCGGAAAGAACACACTTCCCCCCTCGTAAGCGACCTCCCGGATCGCGCACCCATAGGCGCGTGACAAATTTTCCGGCGTCAGAATCTCTTCAGTGGCTCCCAGCAGAAATCCGCCGTCCCCGGTCAGCAATAAAATCTGGTCGCAGAAACGTGCAGCCAGATTGATATCGTGGGTGGCCATGCACAGGCCGAGGCCTTCCGTCACGACGCGCTGGCGGATGACTTCCAATGATCTGATCTGGAAAGCGATGTCCAGGTGGTTGCCCGGCTCGTCGAGCAGATAGAGTTGCGGGCGTTGTGCCAGAAGGGTAGCAATAGCCACGCGCTGACGTTCGCCACCGGACAGTGTGGTGATGTCGCGCTCCAGCAACGCGTCCAGCTGCATCGCCGTGAGCGCGGCTTGAGCCTCGGCGATATCGTGGGCGTCTTCCCAGCGCCAGCGTGCCAAATGGGGATGTCGGCCGAGGAGGGCCGTCTCCATCACCGTTGCGGGCATGTCGTCATTGCCACTCTGAAACAGAATGCCGAGACGAGTGGCCAGCTCTCTTCTGGACCAGGTGTTCAGTTCACGACCCAGGATCAGGATCTCGCCGCTGTCGCTGGGTCGCAGATTGATGAGCGTGTGCAGCAGAGAGGTCTTGCCTGTGCCGTTCTGGCCCAGAACCCCCAGGCATTGACCGGCGTCGACAGTCAGATTGAGATCTCGAAAAAGTTCACGAGCACCCACCGTGAGACCGAGCGCGCGCGTTTGCAGAACTGGTGAGTTCTGAAGATTTTTGAAGGCGTCTTTTGTGGGAGAGTTGCTCGGCATGAGATCACTCGACACTGCGCTGCTGGCTGCGCCGCAGAATCAGCAGGAAGGTGGGTACGCCGATGATGGCGGTGACCACTCCCACCGGCAATTGCAGTGGCGCAACTATCGAGCGCGCGAAGCTGTCCGCAATCATCAGAAAGCTGCCGCCCAGCAAGACCGACGCCGGGATCAGCACGCGGTGATCGCGGGCGCCGAGCAGACGCAGCATGTGCGGGATCACGAGTCCCACAAAGCCAATTGAACCGGCGATGGTGACCGCGCATGCCGTCAACACCGAAGCGGTGAAATACAAAATCAATTTCAGACGGGCGACATCCACGCCCAGCGCCGCCGCCTGCAGATCGCCCCTGGCCAGCACGTTCAGCGATCTTGCCTGCAGCATCATCAACACGAATCCTGCCACCAGAATTAACCCACTCAATGGTCCGGCCCGGCTCTGGCTGAGGTCACCCATCAGCCAGAACAGCATACTGTAGACGCTGTTGTTGGAGCTTGTCGTGAGCAGGATGTTGATCATCGCACCCCAGCCAGCGGAGACCACCACGCCGGTCAGCAGCAGGCGCGTTGCCGACCACTGGAAACGCGAACGTGCCAGACCAAACACGATGAGGATGGAGAGCAGCGCGCCACCGAATGCGGCATTGGACACCCAGGCGCCGCTCAAGCCGAGCAGGATGGCACTGAGGGCGGCGACGGCCGCACCACCGGAAATGCCGAGAATATACGGGTCGGCGAGCGGGTTGCGCAGCAGCACCTGCATGATGACACCAGAGAGTGCCAACAGGCCCCCGGTGATGAATGCCGCAACACTGCGCGGAATACGCAGCTCAAACAACACCTGTTGCTGCAACCCCGCCTCGGGACTGAGAAGCTGCTGCAGCACCGCGCCCAGCCCCAGATCGATGCTGCCACTGCTGAAGGAGACGAGAAAGCTCAACGCTGTCAGCACCAGCAGCAGTGCCAGCAGTATGTAATGGTGACGCGTGATCAATTATGACTATCCCACAGGGAACTGCGTGGCCTGACCCGCCACGATGTACCAGCTGACAAACAGCGCGTTGATGAACGCTCCGGGAAGATAGCTGGCAGTGCGACGATACGTATAGGTGCTGATGATAGCGACGATCGTCAGCAAGGGCACGAACTGTATCATCACGATGGTGTTCAGCGACTCCGCCGGCGTGAGCAGCGAGCCAACCAGGAACAGGCTGCCGTATTGCAACAGCAGAAACGCCAGGAACCCGCCAGCCAGTGCCAGCACATTCCCCACGTATTGATTGCGGCGTGAGTCTCCAAACACCGTCAGCCCGCTGTGCAGGGCGCGCAGGGCCATCAGGAAGAAGGCGGTGAACGGCAGCAGATACACGAGCATGATCTGGAACTGAGTCAGGCTGAGAGCCTTGACGCCGACGAACCAGAAACGGAAATCGATCATGAAGAAGAACTGCGCGAGCAACACAGCCAGATAGCCGATGCCCACGGTGGCGAGACTGATCAGGAGCATAGGCAGCAGTGCCCGTGTGAATTTGACGGGCGCCGCGCGCAGCACCAGCCCCATGGCGGTGAAGATGAGTCCATTGACCACAGCCCAGAAAGCCACCTGCGTGGTAATGGTTTGCGGTAACCAGGCCGATGCGCCCAGCAGTTGCCCTCCCCAGCGCATCAGCGGATAGAACGTGAGCACGGGAATCACGGCGCTGAGCGCGGCGGTCAGCCACCAGCGCCCCGAGCGGGTCGTGTGGGCAAAGGTGTCAGGGTAGTTCTTCAGTTGCGCAAATGCAGGCGTGGCCAGCAGGACATTGAAACTGCCACATAGAAGGACTACGAAGCCGATCAGTGCCAGCAATGTCCCCAGCTCCTTGAAGAACCATATCTGGTCCGAGGCCGGGCGCGGTGTGCCGCCGTCCAGAGTCTGTGCGAACCAGTCCAACGCATGTCCGATGGCGACGTGGGAGATATGGTCGCCGGGATGCGTGACGGGCGGTGAGTGCAGGATGCGGGCCGTCCCCTGGGTGATGTCGCCATACAGGCGATCGGTGGCGACAGGAGTGGAAGTGCCGAACAGCGCCTGCAGGTTCGCACTGTTGCCGACTTCGCTGCCGCGGGGCACCTGCCACATGCTGGGCGCAAATTCATCAAACTGGGAAAACACCACCGCCACGTTGCGCGGCCAGCTGGGCGTGCCCGGTGCCGATCTGCTGCCACCGGTGCTGGAGCCTTCCAGCACCATGGCTTTGTAACCATCCGGAAAGGCATTGGCCGCCGCGAGGATTGTCCAGCCACCCATCGAGTGGCCTTCAAGCCCGATGTTGTCCTTGTCGACGAAGTCGAGGCTGCGCAGATACGTCAGACCTGCCGGGCCACCGAAACCATTGGCGAAGGCGGGCGCATCGGAGTAGCCGTGGCCTGCCTGATCCATCGCCAGCACCACATAGCCGCGTCGTGCGAATTCGATGGCGAAGCCGGACTGCACTTCGCGTGAATTGATATAGCCGTGAACGGCCAGTATGCCCGGCGCAGGCGTCTGCGGTGTCACGCCGGGAGGAATGTAGAGGTGTGCGGCGAGTGTCTTGCCGCCAGCGCCGGTGAAGCGCACATCCTTGATGGTGATGCCACCAGAGGTCTGAATAAAGTGGGCCAGCAATGCGCCGACCAGAATCAGGACCCATCCAGACATGAAGGTGCGCCAGTGCTGCTGCATATTATTATTGTCCTTGTTGGTTGTGCTGGTTGAGGTAGTTTTTGACTTGATGGATAGGAATGGTAAGGGATCGGCCCGCTGGCATCAATCAATGCTTTTGCGCTCGTCGCGAATCGCACGTAGCGTGTCGAAGCGCCGCAGAACGTCTTGGTTGAGTCTGCAATCGAGCTTGTGGGTGTGGGCCAATTCGCACAGATAGCCGTTCAGTTCTGCCAGCTCGGACCCCTTGCCGCGTCGAAAATCCTGCAGTGTCGACGAGAAGTTCTGCGCGGTTGCGGTGAGCACGGCATCGACCTGACCGACCAGATCGTTCAGTGCTGGTGTCTCCTGCAGTGCGGCATACAGTGCGTCGATTTCGGCACAGAGCGCGAGCAATTCAACTCTTCCCTTTGGGTGCGTCAACAGTTCGCCGTTGCGGCAGTCGTAGATGACAGTGAGAGCATTGACCGCGCAGTTGATCGCGAGTTTGCGCCACAGTCGACCTTCGATGTCCGGGTCTGTCCTGATGCCCATGGCGGATATGGGCAGACCCGGCAGGCGTGTGGCATCGAGTGGCTCCGTGTGAACGAGTTGCCCCAGCCAGGTTTCTCCGCTCCCCGCATGCACCACATGCAGCGGCGCGCGCAGCCAGGCACCCTGGCTGGTGCTGAGGCAATAGACTCGCTGTGCGCCAAAGTCGGCAGACGCGCTGCGCTGTGCCTTGATGCCATTCTGCAGCAACACGATGTGGGTGTGTGGGGCGATAGCATGATTCACGCCGGCGAGCGCGGTCTCGACGTGCTGTGCCTTGGTTGTGACCAGTAGCAGTTGGATCGGTGTGATGACGCTCGTTGCGAGTTGTGCCTGCACTGGAATGCGTTGCAACACGCCACTATCTTCCAGCGTGATTTGTCCGCCAGTCTCCGCATGGCGCCGCAAGTCACATTCGTCACGAAACAAAAGGGTGACCATGGCACCGTGCTGTGCGAGGCGCGCGGCCCACAGACAACCCATGGCGCCGGCGCCGAGGATGTGCCAGTGAGGGGGCGGCGGAGCAGTGGGGGCGGGTGTTGGGTTGATGGTGTTCTTCCTTCAGGGATAATCACGCGGGCGTTCGATCGCGGGCAAGGCGGGCAATCGCGGGCAAGGCCCGCTCCCACATATTGGCGCGCGGTGGTAGTATGCGCGCATGTTTGCGTTTTCAGTTGAAGAGAGTCAAGAGGTCAGATCATGCCATCATTCGACATCGTGTCAGAAGTAGATATGCCGGAAGTGAACAATGCCCTGGATCAGGCGCGCCGTGAAGTCGGCACGCGTTTCGATTTCAAGGGTGTCGATGCCACCTTCGAGATCAAGGACAAGGAAATCACGCTCACGGCGGAGTCAGATTTCCAGCTGGAGCAGATGCTGGACATCCTCAAGGGCAAGATGGTCAAGCGCAACGTCGATGTGAAGTCTCTGGAGATCGGCGAGCCCAAGCAATCCGGTAAACAGGCTCTGCAGGTCGTCACCATTCAGCAGGGCATCGAGGCTGACGTGGCCCGCAAGCTGGTGAAGATCATCAAAGAGTCCAAGTGCAAGGTGCAGGCTGCTATTCAGGGCGACAAACTGCGCGTCACCGGCAAGAAGCGTGACGACCTGCAGGAGTGCATCGCGTTGGTCCGCGAGAGCAACCTGGAGGTTCCCGTCCAATTCAACAACTTCAGGGATTGAGCCTGCCAGAGCCCGCGATGAGCCAAGGGAAAGCAGCACCCGCTGTCGGTATGAATACGTGGAGAGCCCTGGCTGTCTATCGTGAGCGTACCGCCGTGGTCATGTTGCTGCTTGGCTTCGCCGCCGGTCTGCCTTTTCTGCTGATCTTCGACACACTTTCCGTCTGGCTGCGGCAGTCCGGCCTGTCGCTGCAGACCATCTCCATCTTCGCGCTCGCTACACTCAGCTACGCACTCAAGTTCGTCTGGGCGCCACTGATCGACCGCATCCGCCTGCCCGTGCTCGACCGCCTGCTCGGCAAGCGCCGTGCGTGGATGCTGGCGATGCAGGTGCTTATCATCGTGGGCCTGTGGCTGATTGCCGGCTCGAACCCCGAACTCAGCATCTGGCGAGTCGGTGCGCTGGCGGCCTTCGTGGGTTTCGCGGGTGCAACACAGGATATTGCCATCGACGCGTGGCGAATCGAGGCAGTCGACGAGAGCCGCTCCGGCGCCATGGCGGCCGCCTATCAGTGGGGCTATCGTCTGGCGATGATCGTGGCCGGCGCCGTGCCGCTGTTTCTGGCAGAGGCGTTCAGTTGGAATTTTTCCTACGCCGTCATGGCGGGGCTGATGAGCATCGGCATGGCCGGTGTCCTGCTCGCGCCTCGTGAACGTGTCAGTGAAGTATCCCCCCGTCCGCTGGGCAGTCTGGCCAGTGATCTGCCAAACCGCCCGGTGACAGAGTATCTGGAGTGGGCGCTGCGACTGGCGTTGATTGTGGTGGCAGCCATCATCATGGGGTCCGGCCTGTCCGGGAATGCGGTGTTGCTGCAGGATGTTTTGCGCCTGGTGGGAGCGCCTGCAGAGTCGGGTGAAGCGCTGTTGGTCGCCTGGCGAACCGTGCCGGGTGGTGTCTACCTGCAGGTGGCAGCGGTGCTGCTCGGCCTCGGTTTGCTCGCTCTCGCCTGTCTGCCGCTGCCCGGAGTGAAGACCCGCCCGGGTGTGCATCTGAAGACGGCTTATGGTGAACCGCTGGGCAATTTCTTCGCGCGCTTCGGCACCCGGCTCGGTGCGCTGATTCTGGCGCTGATCTGCCTGTATCGTCTGTCGGATTTCGTGTTGAACCTGATGGGGCCCTTCTACCTCGACCTGGGTTTCACCCTGAGCGAGATCGCCCAGGTGCGCAAGATTTTCGGCGTGGTGGCATTGATCAGCGGCGTCGCACTAGGAGGCTTCTGCGTGGCGCGGCTGGGCGTTCTGCGCACGATGTTGATTGGCGTATTTGCGAGCCCTTTCTCGAATTTGATATTCCTGTGGTTGGCAACCCAGGGGCCTGAGCTTGGTTCTCTCTATGTGTCGATCACCATCGATAACCTGGCAACGGGATTTGCGGGCACGGCGCTGATCGCCTACATGTCCTCACTCACCTCGGCGGGTTTTACCGCCACGCAGTACGCATTGTTCTCGTCGCTGTATGCGTTGCTTGGCAAGCTGGTCGCGTCGCAGAGTGGTCGCATTGTCGAGGCGTCCGCGCGCGCGGCCGAAGCCGGTGGTCCTCTGTCGAGTCTTATGCCGATGTTTGCCGATTTGCCGCCGGAATCCCTGGCCACCGGTGCGGCGACTGCCGGCGTTTCGCCTGCGGCACTGGGCGCGGGCTATGCCACATTTTTCATGTATTCATTCGCCATCGGCTTGGTCGCTATCGCCCTGGCCTTCATGGTGGCAAGGCGTCAGCGTGACGTCGAAGCTGTCGATTCGGTCGATTTGAGGAGAGAGTAGTGCGTTTTTCTTTGTTCTTCTTCGTGATCATTCCCTTCGTGGAGATCATGATTCTGCTCGAAGTCAGCGAACGTATCGGCGGTTGGAACACCGTGCTGGTGGTGCTGGGCACTGCCGTGCTCGGCATCAGCCTGCTGCGTCGACAGGGTTTCAGCACGATGACACGCTTTCAGCAGCGGCTGCGCAGTGGCGAGCTGCCCGCACAGGAGATTGTCGAAGGCATGATCATCGCGTTCTGCGGCGCGCTGTTGCTGGCGCCGGGATTCATCACCGACAGCATAGGCATTCTTGGGTTGCTGCCGCCGGTGCGCAAGGCAATTGCCAGACGCATCCTGCGTTCGGGCGGCGCATTCATGAGTGGTGGTCCGTTTACCATGGGGAGTCAGTTCCACTATCGCGAGACGCGCTTCGATGAGGGCGACATCATCGAGGGCGATGTGGTGCCTGATGACAAACTGGGAAAGGACAAGGACTAACCAGTGGGAGCGTGCCCGCACGCGATAGGTTTTGCTGCTACTTCAGTCGCGTGTCAATCGCGTGCAGGCACGCTCTCACAGGTTAGAGTAAGAAAATCTGCAATTTTTTTTGTGGCAGCCATTGAAATGCCACGCCGCAACCCCATCTAGTGTCCACCGTTTAAGTTTCAGGGCTCGCGCGCCAGCGGCGCAAGAGCGCTAATCATTTGAGTCAGGAGATAAAAAGCAATGAAAATCAGACCGTTGCAGGACCGAGTAGTAGTACGCCGCAAGGAAGAAGAAACCAAGTCAGCGGGAGGCATCGTACTGCCAGGTTCCGCTGCTGAGAAACCAGCTCAGGGTGAAGTGCTCGCGGTTGGTCCGGGCAAGATCATGGACAATGGCGAAAAGCGTCCGGTAGACCTCAAGGTCGGTGACATCGTGGTATTCGGCAAGTACGCCAGCAACACCGTCAAGATCGACAACGAAGAACTGCTCATCCTTAGCGAGAGCGAGATCTACGGCGTCATCGAGTCCTGATTCGCAGGCTTTGACGTTCGGTTGCTGATCACATTGGCTAAAAACATTGAAAGACCCCTTATCGACAACGAATTTTCAAGAACACAGGAATAGAGAAAATGGCTAAAGACGTTAAATTCGGTGATCCCGCGCGCCAGAAAATGCTGAAAGGCGTAAATATCCTTGCTGACGCAGTAAAAGTCACCCTCGGCCCGAAAGGCCGCAACGTGGTGCTGGACAAGTCCTATGGCGCGCCAACCGTGACCAAGGACGGCGTGTCCGTTGCCAAAGAGATCGAACTGAAAGACAAGTTTGAAAACATGGGCGCCCAGATGGTCAAGGAAGTCGCTTCCCAGACTTCTGATGTGGCCGGTGACGGTACTACGACTGCAACAGTGCTGGCTCAGGCCATCCTGAACGAAGGCCTGAAATCAGTTGCAGCGGGCATGAACCCGATGGACCTGAAGCGCGGCATCGACAAGGCTGTGAAGGCCATGGTTGAGGAAGTGGGCAAGCTGTCCATTCCCTGCACAGACTCCAAATCAATCGCTCAGGTAGGCACCATCTCCGCCAACTCTGACGAGCAGATCGGCGCGATCATTGCTGAAGCGATGGAAAAAGTGGGCAAGGAAGGCGTCATTACCGTTGAAGAAGGTTCCGGTTTCGACAACGAGCTGGACGTCGTGGAAGGCATGCAGTTCGACCGTGGCTACCTGTCTCCGTACTTCGTGAACAACCAGGACAACATGAGCGCCGAGCTCGAAAACCCCTTCATCCTGCTGGTCGACAAGAAGATCTCCAACATCCGCGAAATGCTGCCGGTGCTGGAATCTGTTGCCAAGTCCGGCCGTCCGCTGCTGGTGATTGCTGAGGACGTAGAAGGCGAGGCGCTGGCGACTCTGATCGTCAACAACATGCGCGGCATCGTCAAAGTGGCTGCTGCCAAGGCACCAGGCTTTGGTGACCGTCGCAAAGCCATGCTGGAAGACATCGCCGTTCTGACTGGCGGTACTGTCATCTCCGAAGAAGTGGGCCTGAGCCTGGAAGCGGCCACTATCGAGCATCTGGGTCACGCCAAGAGCGTGGTTCTGTCCAAAGAGAACACCACGATCATCGACGGCGCTGGTGATTCCAAAGTGATCGAAGCCCGCGTTGGCCAGATCCGTCGTCAGATCGAAGACACGTCTTCTGACTACGACAAAGAGAAGCTGCAAGAGCGCGTGGCCAAGCTGGCTGGCGGTGTTGCGGTCATCAAGGTCGGTGCCGGCACCGAGATGGAAATGAAAGAGAAGAAGGCCCGCGTTGAAGACGCACTGCACTCTACCCGCGCTGCGGTGGAAGAGGGCGTGGTTCCCGGCGGCGGCGTGGCACTGATCCGTGCTCTGCAGAAAGTGGAAGGCCTGAAGGGCGACAACGAAGACCAGAACGTGGGCATCGCCCTGTTGCTGCGTGCTGTGACTGCTCCTCTGCGTCAGATCGTGGCCAATGCCGGTGACGAGCCGTCAGTGGTACTGGACAAGGTCAAGGCAGGCAAAGGCAACTACGGTTACAACGCCGCGTCCGGTGAGTACGTGGACATGGTGGAAGCCGGTATCATCGACCCAGCCAAGGTAACCCGCAGCGCGCTGCAGGCTGCTGGCTCTGTCGCTGGCCTGATGATCACTACTGAGTGCATGATCTGCGACATCGTCGAAGAGAAGCCGGCTGGTGGTGGCGGTGGCGACATGGGCGGAATGGGTGGCATGGGTGGCATGGGCGGCATGATGTAAGTCGGCCCAGCTGCTTTAAGTCTGCAAGAAAAAAACCCGCTTCGGCGGGTTTTTTTTGCTTGCGTGTGGGAGCGGGCCTTGCCCGCGATGAATCTTGCTCCA
>JBBTKA010000150.1:0-21415 GCA_038059145.1 Pseudomonadota bacterium | reverse complement strand
GCGTGTGGGGTGACTATGCGGCCTCGCGGGGTTCGCATGACGAATCCCTGTTGAATGAGAAACGGCTCCAGAACATCTTCGATCGTATCCCGCTCTTCCGAAATAGCAGCAGCAAGACTGTCTATTCCAACCGGGCCACCACCAAACTTCTCGATCATGGTCATCAGGAGACGCCTGTCCATATGATCGAAACCATTGCTATCGATGCTGAGCATATCCAATGCCTGACCCGCAACGCTCTTGTCGACGACCCCATCACAGCGGAATTGCGCATAATCCCGAACCCGTCTCAGCAGACGATTGGCAATTCTGGGTGTCCCTCGCGCGCGTCTGGCGATCTCCAAAGCCCCATCGCTATCGATCTCGCAACCCAGGATGGCGGCGGAACGCGAGACAATACTGCAAAGCTCTGCCGTGGAATAAAACTCCAGGCGCTGGATGATGCCGAATCGATCTCGCAACGGCGATGTCAGCAATCCGGCCCTCGTCGTAGCGCCGACGAGAGTGAATGGCGGCAGGTCAAGTTTTATGGAGCGCGCAGAAGGCCCCTCACCGATCATGATATCCAGTTGATAGTCTTCCATTGCCGGATAAAGAATTTCCTCAATCGCGGGACTCAGGCGATGAATCTCGTCGATAAACAGGACATCGCCTGCCTCCAGATTAGTCAACATGGCGGCCAGATCTCCGGCCTTCTCAAGCACAGGGCCTGATGTTGTCTTGATGGAAACATTCAATTCATTGGCAATGATGTTGGCGAGCGTGGTCTTACCGAGCCCGGGCGGACCGAATATCAGCGTGTGATCCATCGCCTCACCCCGATTGCGGGCTGCCCCGATGAATATTTCCATTTGTTTCTTGACCTCGGACTGCCCGATGTAATCCTGCAGAGACAAAGGCCGTATCGCCCTGTCCAGCGACTGATCGTTGGGGCTTATGCCAGCGGAGATCAACCGATCTTCTTCAATCATGATTGCGCCATACTTCTAAGTGCGAGCCTGATCAACTCCTCGCTGCGTTCGAGATCACCATTGAGCTTGAGAACCTGGGCAATGACACGCGCAGCCTCCTGAGGCTTGTATCCCAACGCGACCAGAGCTGTTTCAGCCTCCTGACTCATTTGCCTGTCAGTGGGGCCAGATGCTGAGACAGTCGCCAAAGAGGCTAACGAAGTGACAACCTCGCTCCAGTCTGCCAATTTATCCTTCATCTCTACAACCAGACGTTCTGCAGTCTTTTTGCCGATCCCAGGCATACGCACCAGCGCAGCAAGATCATTGTTGCGCACAGTCCTGACGAATTCCTCGACAGCCATGCCGGAGAGTATGGCAAGCGCCATCTTCGGCCCCACCCCGCTTATCTTGATAAGACTGCGGAACATATGACGCTCGTCAAGCGACAAGAACCCATACAGCAAGTGCGCGTCCTCGCGCACGACCAGATGAGTATGCAACACCACTTCCTTTCCCAGCGCGGGCAGCAGATAGATAGTGCTCATGGGGGCCTGAATCTCGTAACCCACCCCCTGTACATCCACGACGATATCCGTCGCCTGTTTCTCGATCAGTATGCCACGTATCCTGCCAATCACTGTCTATCCCCTCAATGTTGCAGCCGACTGTTTCGAAACGAGCGCGCTCCCGCGATTTTCAGCAGGCTCGCTTTGGTATTGGCATGGCATATGGCTATGGCAAGCGCGTCGGCGGCATCCTCTTGAAAGTCTCCAGTGACGCACAGCAACACTTTCACCATGTGCTGCACTTGCGCCTTCTCAGCCCCTCCCTTGCCTACCAGTGCCTGCTTTACCTTGCGGGCAGAATACTCGGCGACAGGCAGGTCGTAGTGCATACATGCGACTATCGCACTTCCTCGTGCCTGCCCCAGCTTGAGCGCAGACGACACGCTTTTGCCGAGAAAAACCTCCTCAATGGCACATTCCTGTGGAGCATGCTTTTCTATAATGCTCCCCAGACTATCGAATATCTGCTTTAGTCGCTGCGGATGATCAACGTCGGGAAGCCTGATACATCCACAAGTGACGTATTCAAGCCGGTTCCCCAGCGCATTAATGATGCCGTAACCGGTCAGGCGCGAACCAGGGTCTATCCCCAGAATCAATGCCATTGAAAATTCTCCCGGTCAGGACTGCATAGCTAAAGGCTGCAAAGAGTCTACAGCTTGTTCATGATGTCGTCGGAAATGCTCGCGTTGCTGTAGACGTTCTGCACATCATCCAGATCTTCCAGATGATCCACCAGCCGCAGAAGTTTCTCTGCGGTCTCGAAATCGAGTTCGGCTTCAGTCGACGCCAGCATCGCCACCTCGGAACTGATCGGAACCAGGCCTGCCTTGGCCAGGGCGTCTTTTACGCCGCCGAAATTCTCTGGCGACGTCATCACATCGAGACTTCCGTCGTCTTGCACCAGGACATCGTCAGCGCCAGCCTCAAGGGCAATCTCGAGCACCTTGTCTTCATCACTGCCAGACGCAAAACTGATGGTTCCCCTCTTTTCAAAAAGATAGGAAACCGACCCACTGGTACCCAGATTACCGCCGAACTTAGAGAAACCGTGCCGCACATCGGCCACCGTGCGGTTTTTGTTGTCCGTCAGAGTCTCGATCAGAATGGCGACGCCACCCGGTCCATACCCTTCATACACAAGCTCTTCGAGATTGTCATTCTCAGCAGTACCGGCTCCGCGGGCTATGGCGCGGTCGATCGTCTCGCGAGTCATGTTGGCGCCCAGCGCCTTGTCCACCGCTGCCCGCAAACGTGGATTATCCGCCACGTGCTCTCCGCCGAGCTGTGCTGCAACAGTCAGCTCACGGATCATCTTGGTAAACACCTTGGCTCGCTTGGCGTCCTGACCCGCTTTTCTATGCTTGATATTGGACCATTTACTGTGTCCAGCCATCATCAACCCCCGAACCTTTACTCTTTGACCGCAGCTTCGCGCACTCTGATGTTCAACTCACGCAATTGCTTGGCCGACACTACCCCTGGAGCATTAGTCAATGGACATGCTGCAGACTGGGTTTTCGGGAACGCAATCACTTCTCTGATCGAAGTTGCGCCTGTCATCAGCATGATCAGACGATCAAGACCAAACGCCAATCCGCCATGGGGAGGCGCGCCATAGGACAGAGCAGAGAGCAGGAAGCCGAATTTCTCTTCCGCCTCTTCTTCGTCAATGCCAAGGATACGGAATACGGTCTGCTGCATCGCCGGCTGATTGATGCGGATAGAGCCACCGCCCAACTCAGTGCCATTGAGCACCATGTCGTAAGCGCGTGACAACGCTTTCTCGGGTTCGCGCTGCAAATCCTCGACGCTGCACGATGGCGCAGTGAAAGGATGGTGCAAGGCGGTCAAACCACCTTCGCCATCCTCCTCGAACATTGGGAAATCCACGACCCACAAGGGCGCCCAATCACCTTTGATCATGCCCATATCCGCGCCGACACGCAGACGCAAGGCACCAATGGACTCGTTGACGATCTTGGTCTTGTCTGCACCGAAGAACACCAGGTCACCGGTCTGAGCCCCCAGTCGCGCCAGCACATCATGAACAACCTGCTCCGGCATGAATTTCAGAATGGGTGACTGCAGACCTTCGACGCCCGCCGAGAGATCGTTGATCTTGATCCATGCAAGCCCCTTCGCACCATAGATCGACACGAACTTGGTGTAGTCATCTATTTCCTTTCTGCTCAAACGCGCCCCATCAGGAACGCGCAGACCGACTACTCGCGAACCCGGATCGTTGGCAGGACCATTGAAGACCTTGAACTCCACATCCTTCATGAGATCGGCAATGTCCACCAACTCCATGGCGATACGCAGATCAGGCTTGTCTGAACCGAAGCGACGTGCGGCCTCCGCGAAGGTCATGCGTGGAAACGGCCCGAATTCCACATCCAGATGCTTCTTGAATATCTGCCGAATCATCTCTTCGGTGATCGTCATGATTTGCTCTTCGTTCATGAACGCCGTTTCAATATCGATCTGGGTAAATTCAGGCTGACGATCAGCCCGCAGGTCCTCATCGCGGAAACACTTCGCAATCTGGTAGTAGCGGTCCATGCCCGCCACCATCAGGATTTGCTTGAAGAGCTGCGGAGACTGCGGCAAGGCGAAGAAGCTGCCCTGATGAGTGCGGCTTGGCACCAGATAATCACGCGCGCCCTCAGGGGTCGCACGTGTCAGGATTGGAGTCTCTATATCGAGGAAGCCATTGTCATCAAGATAGTTGCGAATTGTGTTGCAGACTTTGGAGCGAAAGCGCAGACGCTCGGCCATCTCCGGTCGACGCAGGTCGATATAGCGATGACGCAAACGAATGTCCTCGCCAACATCCGCGTGCTCGTCCAGAAGGAAAGGCGGTGTCTTGGCGACACTGAGGATCACCAGATCCTTCGCCAGCACTTCTATGCGACCAGTGCCCATCTCGGCGTTACTGGTACCCGCCGGCCTGAGCCGGACCAGCCCTTTGACCTGAAGGACGAATTCGCTGCGCACGGACTCGGCCAACGCGAAACTCTCGGGCCTGTCCGGATCGAAGACCACCTGAACAATTCCCTCTCGATCACGCAGATCCACGAATATCACCCCTCCGTGGTCACGACGCCTATGCGCCCATCCGCACAAGCTCACTTCCTGTCCGACGTGCTGTTCGTTCAACTGTCCGCAATAATGGCTGCGCATACGCTATTCCTGTAATTAATCTTCAAATTTGTCTTTTGTTGCCACGATGCGTCGTGACCACCGTACATTTCTCAGACTGCAGTCTACCGCCACGACACACTCCCGCGCGGCTTCAGACTGCAGCAGGTTTGACAGCACCTGCAGCGGAGGATGTTGCCTCGGCAGCGCTCTTGGCCGACTCAGGCTTCGATCCGGAGACGGAAGCAGGGCTCTCTGCTGAGGAGTCCTGCGTTCCATGTCGTTTTGCGCCGGTTTTGAAATCGGTTTCATACCAACCCCCTCCCTTGAGCCGAAAACTACTGGCGGAAACCAACCGAACCAGTCCGGCCTTACGGCAATGGGGACAATCCTTCAATGGGGTATCGCTGATCTTTTGCAGGGCTTCCAGTCGATGACCACATTCCCCGCACTGATACTCATATATAGGCATAAGCTCACTGAACCCCCATGCAATCAACACTCATGAATACGTGGCGTTGGCGCATTATAGCGGCCAGACCTTTCTAAAACCGCGCATTGTACATTACCTGAAATTCAACTGGCATCCCTTCCCTGCAACGGACACCCACAATCACCTGAAATCCACTGTTCCGTGCAGACTTCTCGCCTTGCGCACGAGGTTTGTGAGCAGCGTCAAACTCCCCTTGAAAAGGGCAGAAAAGTTCAGGTTAGCGCTTGCGCCCCCCAGGTCAATACTATATAAATAGAGCCCCACAGAGGTGCAAGGGAAGACATGGCGCCTGTCCTAAATGTGCTGGATGACATCCTGGGGTTCTCCCGATTGAGACGGGGCAACATAAGAAATAACTTTAATTAAAAGAGAATGGGCATGGCTGTAGAAAAATCCGTTACCAAGACCGTCAAAAAGGCGCCTGCGTCCGTCAGAAAAACTACCGCTATTCAGGAAAAATACACCAAGACCGCGATTCTCAATGAAATTTCCGAGAATACCAGCCTCACCAAGAGGCAAGTCTCAGCGGTCCTCGACGAGCTGACCAATATTATCGAACGCCACATGAAAAAGCGCGGCGTCGGCGAGTTCACACTTCCAGGCTTGCTCAAGATCAAATCGGTAAAACGAGATGCGCGTCCAGCCCGCAAGAACGTCCCGAATCCATTCAAGCCGGGCGAATTCATGGATATCCCGAAGAAGCCGGCGACAACTCGCGTGAAAATTCTGCCTTTGAAGAAGCTGAAAGAATTCGCACTCTGATCCAGAATGCTCCCTTCTCGCGTGAATTGCGGGGCATCAATCGTTCATCAGTTCAACAGAGAGGCAGCCCAAGGGCTGCTTTTCTCATTTAGGGTCCCTGCAAATTATGCGTGCAAGCAAGTATCTCATCGCCACCCTCAAGGAAACCCCGGCAGACGCCGAGGTAATCAGCCATCAACTGATGGTCCGCGCCGGTCTCATTCGCAAACTCGCGACAGGCATGTATACCTGGCTTCCCGCAGGGCTGAGGGTTCTGCAGAAGGTCACCGCCATCATCCGCGAAGAAATGAACCGCTCAGGTGCCCTGGAAGTATCCATGCCGGTAGTGCAATCCGCAGATCTGTGGCTGGAATCTGGCCGCTGGGACAAAATGGGGCCTGAGCTCCTGCGCTTCGTTGACCGTCACCAGCGCGACTTCTGCCTTGGCCCTACTCACGAGGAGGTCATCACTGATCTTATTCGCAACGAATTCAACAGCTACAGGCAACTGCCTGCCAACTTCTATCAGATTCAGACAAAGTTCCGCGATGAGCGCCGTCCCCGTTTCGGCGTGATGCGGGCGCGGGAATTCCTGATGAAGGATGCCTACTCTTTCCATATGACGGAAGCATCGCTGCAGGAAACATACGACGTGATGCACCGCACGTATTGCCGTATTTTCGAACGCCTGGGCCTGGACTTCCGGCCTGTGCTGGCCGATTCAGGCAACATCGGCGGCAACATGTCCCATGAATTCCATGTGCTGGCAGACTCTGGCGAGGACGAAATCGTCTTCAGCTCAGACAGCCCCTATGCTGCCAATATCGAGATGGCCACCGGCACTTTGCCGGACGCCACCTTCGCTGCCGGCGAGGCCCGCAAACCGGTCGGCACTCTGGTCGATACCCATCAGGCGCATAGCATCGAGGATGTTTCCGCACTTTTGGGCATCGAAGCCCGTCGCCTCGTGAAGACCTTGATCGTAAAAGCCGTCGCTGACGACACCAACCCCTCAGGCCTGGTGGCACTGCTGATTCGCGGCGATCAGGACATCAATCCGGTCAAGGCAGAGAAGCTGAGACACGTTGCGTCCCCGTTCACACTGGCAGAGGATGCGGACATCGAACGCGTACTGGGCTGCAAACCCGGCAGCCTCGGCCCCATCAAGTTGCAGATTCCGGTTATTGCGGACTTCAGCGTAGTGGATCTGGTCAATTTCACCTGCGGCGCCAACGTCAACGGCAAGCACCTGACGGATGCCAATTGGGGTGTCGACTGCCATTACGATGCCGCCGCCGATATCCGCAAGGTGAAAGAGGGCGATATCAGCCCGGATGGCAAGGGCACTCTGCTGATCAAGCGCGGCATCGAAGTCGGTCACATATTCCAGCTGGGTACCAAGTACAGCGAAGCCATGAATGCCACAGTGCTGGACGAGAATGGCAAGACCGTGGTCATGATCATGGGTTGCTACGGCATTGGCGTCAGCCGCATCGTAGCCGCCTGCATCGAACAGAGCCATGACGCTCAAGGGATAATCTGGCCCGACAACATTGCCCCCTTCCAGATCGCGATCATCCCGTTGAACGCCCACAAATCCGATGCCGTTCGCGAGCTAAGCGAGACGCTGCTGGCGCAGTTGACCGATGCAGGTTTCGAAGTCCTGCTCGACGACAGGGACAAAAAAACCAGTACGGGTGTGAAATTCGCCGACATGGAACTCATGGGCATTCCGCACCGCATCGTGGTTTCCGAGCGCGGTATTGAACAGAATGTTCTGGAATATAAATCCCGACGCGGCGCCGACAACGAATTGATTCCGGTCGCTGATATCATGGCCTTTGTGAAGGACAGAATCCGTCCGAGCTGAATGTCGCTGCGGACCGATAGTCCCTTCACCAATCCCAATACTGAGACATGAGGCGAGGCAGTATGGCGATGGGACAGAACAAGTACACGCTGCTGTCTGAGAGGCTCAAGCAGCAACTGAACGATCTGATATGGAATGCTGACCTTCCGGATCTGCCGCCGTGGCGACGCGCGCTGATCCGGGCGCTGCAGATCACCTATGCGGTCGTGCGCGATCTGGGCGAAGGCCAGTTGAGCCTGCGTGCCATGGGGCTGGTTTACTACACCGTTATCGCTTTTATTCCCCTGCTTGCTCTCACTTTCTCCGTTCTCAAGGGGCTTGGCGCTCACAACGCCATGGAGCCCGCTCTGCTCAATCTGCTTTCACCGCTGGGCGAACGCAGTGTCGAACTGACGCGCACGATCATCAATTTCGTGGAAAACGTGCGCGTCGATGTCCTCAGCATCGTCAGCCTCGCAGTGCTGCTGTATACCGTACTCAACATGATGCAGAAGGTGGAAGCGTCGTTCAATTTTATCTGGTCGGTGAGCAAGGGGCGCAATTTTGCCAATCGCATCAGTGAATACCTGTTTGCCATCATCGCCAGCCCGCTATTGATCTTCGTATCGGTCGGCATTACATCCTACATCAACACCAATGTGTTCGAGCGCTATCTGCAGCAACTGAGCTTCGACGGCTTCATTTTGCAGATTCTCGGCTTCAGCACGGCATTTCTGGTCATGTCACTGGCCTTCGCATTTGCCTACAGCTTCATCCCCAACACGCGGGTGCACTTCAAATCAGCCTTTATTGGCGGCTTGATGACGACACTGATCTGGAAAGGCATGGGACAGATTTTTCAGAGTGTGTTCACCAACTCAAGCAGTAACGAAGTCATTTACCTGGCGTTCTTCTCGATCATTCTGGTGATGATATTCATGTATCTGGGCTGGCTGGTGCTGCTCACCGGTTCCTGCATTGCCTACTATCACCAGAACCCAGCAAAGACGCGCTCTGGTCAGCGCAAATCGCAACTCAGCATCGAGGAACAGGAGATCAGCATCCTGAGTGTGGTGTATCTGATCATCGAACACTTCCAGCACCATGAAGAGCCCTGGAGTGCCCGAGAGCTCGCCGCTCGGCTGCGTCTCAATCCATTAGTAATCGATGACATTCTCGCACTGTTGTGCGATATCGATTTCATTCGCCCCACCCATGAAGATCCTGAAAAATATCTTCCTTCTGGCGCTGTGGAAGACTGTACCGTGATGGCAGTCAGGGAACAAATCAGACACTTCACCCGTGACACCTCTACTCCAGGTTCCTGCGCCTCCCGCAGGAAAGTCCAGCGGCTGCTGAAAGAGGCTGACGCACTTCTGCAGGAACAGATGGGCAACGTACGCTTCATTGATCTCGACTCCGACACCCATCATCCCAGCGCAGCATCGACGAGAAAAACGGCTGAATGACCGCGACGATACCGGTACAATGCCAGCGCCATCAATGACAACTGCCCCACGCATCGCCAGGAGAAATGATTCGTCATGCCGCAGCACCCTGCTATCCCCTATATTCTCGTCCTTTATTACAGCCGTACCGGTGCCACTGAAAAAATGGCGCGCCTGATCGCGCGTGGTATCGAGCAAGCCGGGTCGGGAATTGAAGCCAGACTGCGCACCGTGCCACCAGTCTCCACCGTCTGTGAAGCGACGGCACCAGCTATCCCGGACAGCGGCGCCCTCTATTGTAGCGAAGACGATCTGCGTCACTGCGCAGGACTGATCATGGGAAGCCCTACCCGCTTTGGCAACATGGCAGCTCCACTCAAGTATTTCCTCGATGGCACTGGCGCCCTGTGGTTGTCGGGTGCGTTGATCAACAAGCCAGCGGCAGCGTTCACATCGACGGCCAGCATGCACGGCGGGCAGGAAAGCACCTTGCTGAGCATGATGAACCCTCTGTTGCATCATGGCATGCTGATCTGCGGGCTCCCCTACAGCGAGCCGCAACTCATGGCGACCCAGTCCGGCGGAACGCCGTACGGCGCGAGTCATTTGGCGGGGAAAGACGGCGACCGTAAACTGGATGACTCCGAGGCTGAGCTTTGTATCGCGCTGGGCAAACGAGTGGCAACCCTGGCATTGAAACTGACAACCCGAGCAAACCATGACCTCTGATTTCGCCAACAATACAGCTACCGCCGATGACACGCCTCCCGCCATCATCGAAAAATCGCGACGTGTGGTGGTATTCACGTTCTACGCACTGCTGTGCAGCTACACCGCTTATGGTCTGTGGCAGGTGCCGGACGGCAACATTCCGGCGCTGGGATTTCTGTGGATTCTGAAGATGGTGCCCCTGCTCATCTTTGCGCCGGGGCTGCGACGTCGCCATCTGCGCACATTTGCGTGGCTGTCATTCGTGGTACTGCTGTATTTTGTGGTATCCGTGCAGACGGCTTTCGTGGAGCAGACCCGCCTCTACGGCATCGTTGTCACACTGGAGTTATCGGTACTGTTCTGCGCGCTGGTCGTCTACATCCGCAGTTTCCGAAGCTTTTACAAGACCTCGCTTTAGGCGCCGGATGCCGACCAGCCCATCAACTCGCGGACCAAGGGAATGGTGATGCGACGTTTGGTTTCCAGCGAATGTTGATCGAGACGATCCAGCAATGCGAAGAGACTGTTCATGCCCCTGTCGTTACGCAGCAAAACGTAACTGGCGACTTCCTCGTTGATTTCAAAACCACGCTGTCGTGCCCGCAATTGCAGGGCACGGATCTTGTCGGCATCCTCCAGCGGCTGCAATGAAAAAATCACGCCTGAAAGAAGTCGCGACAACAAGTCAGGCAAGTGCAGAGGCAGCTGGCGAGGATTCTCGTTCGCCGCGATACACAGACAAGTACCACTCTCCCGCAAACGATTGAAGAGATTGAAAAGCGCCAGTTCCCACTCGGCATTCCCGGCGATGGCCTGCACATCGTCCAGACAGACCAGCGCCAGCGACTCCAGACCTTCGAAAATGGCCGGGCTGTATTCGTTAAAGCTGGCCAGCGGAATGTAGAACGCTGATTGCTGGCGGTCGTCGGCCTGATGACACAGCGCCTGTAAAAGATGTGTGCTGCCGGCCCCTTCGGGACCCCAGAGACAAGTGTACTGCTGGTGCGGTTCGTCAGGAGACCGGCGCAGATGCTCCACAACCTGACGGTTAGACGCGGAGACGAAAAAATTGTCAAAAGTTGCCGAGTCATCAAGCCTGATGCCAAGCGACAATTGCCGAGGGGCTTGCAATGTCATCTTTCAACGCACCCAGCGATAATGCAGCACACTCGCGCTCGTGTCGGAGGCCGGCAGTTGGTCAGGCACCAGATCGCGCCCCAGACTGAGAAATTCCGTAAACAGGTAGGTACTGCCGGAGAGTTGCACATCAAGTTCAAGGCTGGTGCCATCCAACAGTGACGCCGCGACCGATTGCACGACCGAAAGCGTCTGCAGGTAAGCCAGCAAGTCCACATACGCGGTGACGTCGTCGACACCCTCAACCCGCAAAGTGACGCGCTCATCAGACTGCGTCGACGCCTGTCGGGCCAGGGCAAAATGCGTCGCCAGGTGGGCCGTCACGCGATTGAGGGCACTGTTGGTGTAAATCGCAAGATCGCGCTCGACGCTGTCGAAGGTTTCCACGCGCTCCCGGAACAAGAACTGCCACAGGCCCACGAGATCGCCCGCCGGCGACTGCAATACGCGCCCGCTGAGAACACTGTCTGCGCCATAGCGGGCACTGGCATTGCGGATGGCCTGTTCATCAAGGCTCCAGGCGACATCGACAGGCAGATTGCGACGATCCTCAACGTCCATCAACGGCAGCAGAATCGGCACGCCGCGCTTCCGGGAAAATTCGCTGATCAGCGCCAGCACGGGGTGTTCCGAATCGGAACCGAGTAACTCCCGCTGGCCATCTGCTCCTTGCACCGTCAACCACAGCAACACGGACGGCCGATTGCGATCCCACACGGGAATTCCCGCAGTAGTGAGCATCCTGTCGACCAGTGCGCGATCGAAAATCACCCTGATGAAAGTCTGCGGGGCCGCCCCCCCGGAACTGGTCCGATAGGTCACTTCCTGCACATAGCTCTGTGCATCACGCAACGCGCGTGAGACATCGCCATTCTGCAGCCAGCGCTCTTCACCGGTGACCTTAATAATGACCTCAGTCAACCCTTCCTGATAGGCACGCAGGCGCTCAGCGTCCCCCTGGTCGGCAACAGCAATCTCCTGCACATACAGGCCGTCGACTACCAGAGCGTCCGCGTCAGGCACGCTCAGCAGCGTCAGCGAGAGCGCAGTGAAAACCGCAAAGATATTGATTACAGATAAGAATTTCATGCCGCGCATGATACCCGATCCCTCATTCTTTGACACCGCAGCGATTTAAGTTCGCAGGGAAAGTACCCGGAAAGGCTCCCAGCTGGTAGAATCGCGGCCTCCAAGACATCCATACGGACGCCCTGCCAATGACACAGAACGCCAGCCACAACAGCACCCCTTCACTCAGCTACAAAGACGCCGGAGTCGACATCGACGCAGGCGACGCCCTGGTCGAAAAGATCAAGACCGTCACCCAGAAGACCCGCCGCCCGGAAGTGCTCTCCGGTCTGGGTGGTTTCGGCGCGCTGTGCGAAATCCCGGCCGGCTATCGCCGCCCGGTGCTGGTCTCCGCCACCGATGGCGTCGGCACCAAGCTGAAGTTGGCTATCGAGATGAGAAAACATGACACCATCGGTATCGATCTGGTGGCCATGTGTGTGAATGACTTGATCGTCTGCGGCGCCGAGCCCTTGTTTTTCCTCGACTATTACGCCACTGGTGGTCTGAATGTCGACGAAGCGGCGCAGGTCGTCGAAGGTATCGGCGAAGGCTGCCTGCAGTCCGGCTGCTCCTTGATCGGTGGCGAGACCGCAGAAATGCCCGGCATGTACAAGAAGGAAGACTATGACCTGGCAGGCTTCGCCGTCGGCATCGTCGAGAAAGACGAAATCATTGAGAACGACCTGGTCAAGCCCGGAGACAAACTCATCGGCATGGCCTCCTCAGGCCCGCATTCCAATGGCTACTCATTGGTTCGTAAAGTGCTGGAAGTCAGTGGCACCCCCCTGAGTATGGACTTCGGCGGCAAGAGCATCGGCGAAGTGCTGCTCACGCCCCCCGAGATTTACGTCAAAGCGATTCAGGCGCTCAAAGGTCACGCAACCGTCCATGCCCTCGCCCACATCACCGGCGGTGGCATTGTCGAGAACCTGCCCCGCGTCCTGCCGGACAACGCCCAGGCGGTGATCAACATGAGCGCCTGGCAGCGCCCGGAAATCTTCAAGTGGTTGCAGAAGCAGGGCAACATCAAGGAATCGGAGATGGTTCGCACCTTCAACTGTGGCGTCGGCATGATTGTCTGCGTCCCGGCGCAGGACTGCGAGAAGGCACTGGCAATTCTCAACAAGCACAACAAGGGCGCCTTCGAGTTGGGCTATATCCGCAGCGCCGACGCTGGTGCCGCTCCCGTCGTACTGGAAGGCCAGGTGCGATGAGCAGCTTGCCCTGCACGATTGTCGTGCTGATCTCGGGCAATGGCAGCAATCTGCAGGCCCTGATCGATGCCAGCACCAGCGGTGGTTATACGATCAGTGCCGTGATCAGCAACAAGGCAGACGCGTTCGGGCTGCAGCGCGCCGCCAGGGCCGGTATTCCAACGCTTGTCATTGACCACAAGCAATACCCGGATCGGCAGTCCTTCGATCAGCGCTTGATTCAAGAGATCGACGCATTCGCACCGCAACTGGTGGTACTGGCAGGATTCATGCGCATCCTCAGCGCAGAGTTCGTTCAGCACTATGCGGGCCGCGTGCTGAATATTCATCCTTCGCTGTTGCCCGACTATCGTGGCACGCACACCCATGAACGCGTCATCGAAGCAGGTGAGAAACAGCACGGCGTCAGCGTGCATTTCGTCACGGAGGAACTCGATGGTGGCCCGGTAGTGCTGCAGGCTGTCGTGCCTGTATTGCCGGACGATACTCGCGATGTGCTGGCCGCAAGGGTCGCAAAGCAGGAGCATATCATCTACCCGAAGGCGGTCAGCTGGTTTGCGGCAGGACGGCTGCAGATGCGTGACAATGACGCCTGGCTCGACGGCGAGCGGCTGGGCAACTACGGTATCCGGGAGTTTCTCCAATGAGGAGCCTGAGCAGCCTGATGAGGAGTCTAAAAAGGAGTCTGCAGATTACCCTGACTACAGGGACGCTGGCAGCGCTGTGCGTTTCGACACCTTTCAGCATGGCGGCCGAGCCTGTTACCACCACAGCCACCTCAACCACCTCAGTAGCCAGCCCATCTCTCAAGACCTACGAAGCACGTTATGAGGCACGAGCCATGGGCCTCAGCGCTACCGCCTACCGCACGCTGCAGCTCATCGAGGGCGAAATCTATCAACTACAGAACAGCCTGACCCTGACGCTGTTCGGCGCCGATGTCGGCAGCGTTACCGAAACCAGCCGCTTCCTGTGGCAAGCCAGCGACCTCACTCCCCTGCAATACAGTTATGAACAGACAGGAATCAGCGACCGCAGTGAACGGGTCGAATTCGACTGGAACAACAACGTTGCACAGAGTTCGCAGGACGGGGAATCCTGGAGCCTGCCACTGCAGCACGGCATCATGGACAAACTGAGCTATAGCACCCGTCTTGGCAGGGACATCAGCGAACGCGGAATGAGCGAGGTGAGTTACAACATCATCGACGCCGAGGACATCGACGTTCACGTTTACCGGGTCGCCGCCGAAGAAGTGCTGAGCACGCCTGCCGGCAATTTGAACACCGTGCGCATCGAACGCGTCCGCCGCGAAGGCAGCAGCCGAAGCACCACCGTGTGGCTGGCAAAGGACTGGGATTACCTGCTGGTGCGGCTGGAGCAGATCAATGGCTCTCGCACCACCGAGCTCTCTCTGGAATCCGCGACTGTCAACGGTGAACCGCTGACAGGGCTTTGATCGACACGACTGCTCACAGCTCAGACCACCAGCCCAGAAACCGCCAAGGTCATAGATCGTCTTCTTCCACCTTGCGCTGCATATCGTACTTGCGCATCTTCTCGACCAGCGTCGTGCGGCGGATATTCAGCCGATCGGCGGCACGGGCAACGATGCCGCCACTGTCATTCAGCGCCTGCTCGATCAGGTCCTTTTCCAGATTCGCCAGATATTCCTTGAGATCCAAGCCATTCAGCGGCAGCAGCGCCTGCGGAGATCCAACCTTCGGATCGCTGGGAGGCGGCGCCTGCAATACCGGCAGGCTCTCCATGGAAACAATTTCCTCATCTGCCAGGTGCCGGAATTTCGGTGGCAGATCGTGCACACCCACGATGCCATGCGGATGCAGAATTGCCATGCGTTCAACGAGATTGGCGAGCTCCCGGACGTTGCCCGGCCAGGGATGTCTGCACATTGAGGCGATGGCGCTGCTGTTGAAGCGCACGGAGCCACGCTTCTCATGCTCAAGGCGGCTGATCAATTCGTTGAGCAGGAACGGAATATCATCGGCGCGCTCGCGCAGGGCTGGCATCTCGATGGGAAAGACATTGACGCGGTAATACAGATCCTGCCGAAAAGTGCCGGCATCAATCATGGTTTCTAGGTTCTTGTGGGTGGCGGCGAAGATTCGCACGTCGGTATGAATAGTGCGCGTGCCACCGACACGCTCATAACAATGCTCCTGCAGTACCCGCAACAACTTGACCTGCATGGGCAATGGCATGTCGCCAATTTCATCGAGGAACAACGTGCCACCTTCCGCCAGCTCGAAACGCCCGACGCGAGTGGCAATGGCCCCGGTAAAAGCGCCCTTTTCATGACCGAAGAGTTCGCTCTCCAGGAGCTCAGGAGGGATGGCGCCACAGTTGATCGGGACGAAGGGCTTGCCGGCACGGCGGGAATTCATGTGCAGATTGCGCGCGACTACTTCCTTGCCGGTGCCCGACTCGCCAGTGATCAACACAGTCACTTCCTTGTCGGCGACCTGCCCCATGATCTGACGGATGCGCTGCACCTCGGCACTGGTGCCCACCAGACTGCGGAACATGTTGTAATCACGCACCCCCCCGATATCCCGGAGACGGTTGTAATGCTGATGGTAGACCTGTGCTTTGTGCAGGGCATCAAGGAGAGGTTGATAGGTCAGAGGCAACGGCAAGGTTGCCGTGATGTGAGCGCGCAATTCTCCGGACAGATTGCTGAATCGCTCTTCTGTCCCGAGCAACACCAAAGGGACACCCGGCTCCCAGCTCCTCACTTCGGTGATGAGCTGCGCGAGCAGCTCATCCGTGTGAGCTCCGATCACTGCAAGGCGGACACTTTCCGGTGATCTGAATTCTTCCTGAACTACCTTACGCCAGCTACGACTGCCAGCGAGCGCAACACGTTCGCCGAGGAAACCCAGCACCACAGTCAAGTCATGGCTGGATTTTTTATCGTCATCAATTAGCAGGATTTTCCCATGATCGGCGATATTCAAATTAACCTTTCCCAACTCACAAACTAACTGATGCTTCTGCTTTTTCTATGCGAGGCAATTAGACAATGCGAGATGTCATTAGTCAATTCAAAGCTGGGCAGAGCGCCCCGCTCCGACGCTCGGATCAATGCTGTCCCATGCGGATTTCACCGTAATCAACAGCGCTGCAACCTCATCGACAATCGCCGCATCATTTCTGAGATTGGCTTCCAGCAGGCGCCTCTGCATGTAGTCATAGAGACTGTCGAGATCGCCGGTGATCGAGGCACTGGCATCCTTGTCAAGACTCGCCTGCAAACCAGAAATAATCGAAATGGCTTTGCCCAGCATCAGCCCCTTCGCTGCAATGTCGCGACGCTGCAAGGCGCCCTTGGCCTGCAACATGCGGTCCAGAGCACCGTTCATCAACATCTGGATAAGACGGTGAGGACTGGCCCCTTCGAGTGCACTCTCCGTATCGATCTTGCGGTACTGTGCGAGAGCGGATTGTCTGGCGTACATAAAAGTCTCCAATGAGTTGCGTAAAGTTCGATTACTGATTTTGATTATTTTTTGCCCATCGTCGCGCTCGCCAGATCCTCCAGCAGCGACAACTGGGAGGTCAGGAAATCGGCGGTCGAGTTAAGCATGTTGATGATCTTGTCATTGGCGAGAAACGAGGAGCGCAACCGTGCCTCCGAGCGCTCAATGCGTTCGTCCAGCTTCACGCGCTTCTCCGCGATGTCCTCCAGTTCCAGATTCAGTGCGTCCGTGCGCGCCGCAAAGATTCCGTCAGTTTCCAGATAACCATCCAGCAACGTGGCGAGACGATCTGCGACGCCTTTGATATAACTGACAGAGCCGCGGTCGCCAATATCACCGCCGCTGATCAGAAGACGGATACCGCTGGAAGGATCAGGCTCTCCCGATGCATCAACACCGATCGCACCCTGTTCGCCGAAGCCAATCGCGAACCCGAGAATCGAGCCCGCACTGCCGTTCAACTCGGTGACGCGCACACTCGAAGAGGCGCCAGTGCTGGCCGAGATGATGCCGAAACCGCCACTGGCCGGATCATATTCGACGACCACCTCGACACCCGCAGCCAGCAATGCCGGGCTGTTGTTGATCGCTGTCTGCATCCCCGATGCCACCACAGTGGGATTGACGTTGCCCAGCACACCGAGACTGATGGCGTCAGATTCGACACCGTCCACCGTCACCTTGAATGAATCCGAAGGCGTGCTGGCGGAGAGGTCGCCGTAGGCCGTATTGAGATAGAATCCAGGCCTGGCCGGGACGTTGCCCGTGTTCGCACGTAGATACTGCCCGCTGCCAGTGGCCTCGATGCCGTTGATGGTGCCCTCCACATCGACGCCCGCAGTCGCGGTCGCCACAGGATTGAGACCATCGAACAATCCCAGCTTGCTGCCGGCATTGGTACTGACATCCGTGAATTCGACCTCGTCGGCGAGGCTCGACGATGCAAAGCTCAACTGACCGAACTGCAGATCCGCATCATAGGAATAACTGACAGTGACGATTTCTGCATCATCGCCCGTAGTATTGGAACTGCCGATGTTGAAATCATCGGCCGTCAACATAATCTGCGCGGCACTGCCCGTTGCCAGCGTCGCAAAGTAGAGTTGATCAAAGGCATCGAGTCGCGCCTCCACCAACCCGCTCAGTGCCGTCGCATCTATTCCCGCCTGCACGGCCGCCAGTGAGTTGGCGAGCGTGCCGGGTGTCTCTCCACCGAAAGACACCAGATTGGCATCACCGTCCACCAGCACTGCAACGCTGGTTCCACCACCATCGAGGCTGACGCTGAACGTGCGATTATCCAGCGAGAAATCGTAACCGGCGGCAAGCACATCGCCGGACGCCGTGAGCGCGGCGTCCGCCTGAAACAGCGGATCAGCGAGCAATTGCGCATTGACCGCTGCAATCAACGCATCGGGCGTGTTGTAGACCTGTGGACTGCCACTGCTGCCCGGCACTGTGATCAAGTCACTGCTGACACCATTGATGGCGATCTTGAAACTCGTATCGGCATTGAGAGTCACCGCTGTGCTGAAATTTTCACTGGAGAGACCGGTCGGAGTCGCCAGCGCGCCCAGCGCGTTGCCCTCGAATGGTCCCTGAGCAGCCTGCGTAAAGCCGAGCGTGTCAGCCACTGCGGCATCCGTGGCGGTGAAGCTGATGGCGGAACTGGCACCATACATATTGGAGCTGAGCACAAAGCGATCCTCGCCTGCATCAAAGGTCACCGCGACCGAATGCTTGGCCGTCGATAGCGCAGACGCACTGTTGATGGCGATCTGAATCTGCTCCGCCAGCGCATCGGCAGTGGCGTAGGTGCCTTGTGATAGGGTCACTGCCGCAGAGGTGCCATTCAGATTAATGGTAAATCCGTCGTTGTCGGCATCGATGACGATATTGCCAGCGCCAAGCGCTGCGACCTGATGCGCACTGTAGCTTCCTGTGGTGGCCATCTGCGTGATGGCAATGTCATAGGTCCCAGACTGCGTCAGCGAGTTCGAGCTGGTGTAGCTTAGATCACCGTCCGTCGTCGTGCCCGCCGTGGCAAACAGCGCCAGAATGTCGCTGGCATTGGTTGCAAATTTCTCGGCGAAGATGTCTGCGTCGAACTCCAGCAGATAGCCGTTGTTCTGATCAGTGGAGATGCCGATCTCACTTAAGGAACGCACGTTACCGGTCAATCCGGAGACGGCCGAGCGCAGTACGGTATTGATCTCGGCCATCACCATTCGCAGTGTCGAGTCGCCGATCAGCAGGCTGCCCTGCCCGTTCGCGCCGGCATTGGGGTTGAAGGCAGTCAGCGCATCGGAGATGGCCTTCAGTTCGTTGTAGGCGTCGGCAAAATCCTGGAGTTTATCGGAGATAGCGGTCGCGTCCTTGGACACGGCGACAGTCACCGGCGCCGCCGTCACCGTCTTCAGTGTGAGCGTGGTTCCTGCGATCACGCCGGTCACGGAGTTGCTGGCACGCGTCACTGCCAGACCGTTCACCGTAAACTCCGCATCGAGCGCTGCAATGGTCTGTTCCATGCGGTCGGAGCCAGTGATTTCGCCCTCGGCAGTGTCGAGACCGAAGCCATCCAACCCGCTGGCAGAGGTTGCCGTCAGCCCCAGCTCTGCAGAGCCCGCGGTGCCCGCAACATCGATATCCGTAATGGCAATAGTGCCACTGCTGCCGGTGCTCAGACGCGTGAACACCAGCGCATTGCTGTTGTCCAGACTCGCCTGCACATCGGCGTCGAGCCCTGCCGTCACCAGCGCCTGATTGATCAGATCCACGGTCGCGGCGCGCGAGGCGGTCAAGGTGTTCAAGGTGATGGCCTGTGCAGGGCCGCCATCGATCGCGATGCTGAAGGTCGCGTTGTTGGTGGAAAAATCGAAGCCATCGGTGAGCACGGTGCCGCCTGTCACAGTTGCCGCGCTGCCAGCGGAGAGCACCTCCAATGTCGTCGCATAGCCGGTGTCCACAGTCTCGAAGCTGAGCAGGTTGCCATCGCCAACTGCCAGCACATCTCCGGCGGTAAAGCCATTGAGCACCAACTGAGCGTCGAGCGCTGTCTGAATGGCGGCGAGCGCCTCGCCTGTGGTGTCGATGGCGGCATTGGCAGACACCGCAATCTCCATGGCGGTGCCCATGTAACTCAGGCCGAAGACCTGATTGGCCGTCGCGAGTCCGCCACCCGCCGAAAGATCTGTGGCGCCCGCCGACGTAACGGCATTAAGCGTCGCGCTCTGACTGGCGAGGCTATAGTTGAGCGACTTCAGACCATTGGTGCCACTTGCCACCACTTCCAGACTGTTGTTCTCGCCGCTCTCCTTCGAACGAAAGACCAGACGGTAGCCAGAGCCATCGTCGACAATACTGGCCTGCACACCGAAGTTGGCGTTGTTGACAGCGTCCCGGATGCCGGCCAGTGTGTTGTTGGTGGAGTTGATGGTGATGCTGCGCGACTGGGCTGCGGTGTTGAGCGTGAAACTCTCATAAGCGTCGTTCTGATCGAACGTCGTGGTGCCGAAACGAAAGGTCAGCGTTCCGGTGCCGACGGTGCTCGTGACGGCGGCATAGGCTGAGCTGGCAATCGAATGCGATTGTGCGAGCTGCGACACGGAAACCGTATAGGTGCCGGCCACCGCCACACTGCTCGCCGTTCCTGTAATCGCCGTCTCACTGCTGCTGGTAACTTCATTCGCGTTGAATGTCGCTGGCAGCGCCAAAGAACTCAGTGCGGTATCGAAACTGCTCAAGGACGTCTTCAGTTCACCGAAGGCGGAGATCTTCGCCTCGGCCATCGCCTGCTTGAGATCAAGCCGATTCTCCACAGGCGCTCGCTCGGCGGACAGAATCGTCTCGACGAGTTCACTCGTCAGCAAGCCCGATCCGACTCCGAGTGATTGTATTGATGCCATGCACTGCTCCTGAATTCACACAAGCGGATATCGCCTGCGGCTGTCCCATTTCGCAGAGTGCGATTCAATTTATGTGCCAGTCGGTGGCATTGCGGTGAACGCAGGCAAATCCGCCATGGCACAAGGAAAATATCGGCAATCCTGCGGTGATCTTGATCATCACGGCAGCCGGGAATTGCCCGTACGGGCAAAAGCTTGCCGTTCATGCAGGAGACTTGCACACCACCGGAAACTGCATTACCTTCCGGCACACCTTCACCGCCGCTTCATACGCAGAGATCCCAGCGCCATGTCCAAAGTACTCGCGATTTTCACCGCCCCGCAGCGAGCGGCAGCGCCTCTGGAGCAGCAACGGGTGTCGTTGTTGAGTGGCGCGGGAATCGTCGGCGATCGCTATTGCAACACACAAGGCAGTTTCCTGGAGCGCCCGCTGCAGGAGCGAGCAACTGAAGTGACCCTGATTGAGGTCGAGGCCATCGACGCCTTCAATCAGGCGTGTGATCTGACACTGCGCTATGGTGATTTGCGGCGCAACATCATCACGCAGGGTGTGAATCTGAATGCCTTGGTGGGTCAGCGCTTTCGTCTCGGCGCCATCGAATTCGAGGGGATAGAACTGTGTGAACCGTGCAGCACATTGGCCCGCCGGGTGTACCACGGCAAGTCTGTCCCCAGCTCACCCG
>JBBTKA010000149.1:10661-12442 GCA_038059145.1 Pseudomonadota bacterium | reverse complement strand
AGGCACTTTCTACTATCCTCGCGGCACTATCCGCGAGCAGGTTTGGGAATACGGCGAGTTCGTCCGCTAGAACGTAATTACCGCAAGGATTGAGCAGTATGGATTTCAAAGCAATACGCCGCGAGTATCTCAAGGGTGGACTGCACCACGATGATCTCACCGAAAACCCTCTTGAGCTGTTTGCACGCTGGATGCAGGAAGCGATCGACATGGGGCTTCCTGACGCCAACGCGATGACCGTTGCGACCGTTGCGCGTGATGGACAGCCGAGTCAGCGCATCGTGTTGCTCAAGGCAGTGGATGATAAAGGCTTCACTTTCTTCACCAACTACGAGAGCCGCAAGGCGCGCGAGATCAGTTGCAATACCAAGATCAGTCTGCACTTTCCATGGCATGCCATAGAGCGGCAGGTGGAGATCTGTGGAGTCGTCGAGAAGGTGAGTGCCGCCGAATCGCTGCAGTATTTTCTGTCGCGTCCCCGTGAAAGCCAGTTGGCCGCCTGGGCATCTGCACAGAGTCGTCCGCTGGTCTCCAAAGAAGTGCTGTTGCAGCAATTTGATGCCATCAGCCGCAAGTTCGAGCAGGGTGAGATTCCGTTGCCCGAGTTCTGGGGTGGCTATCGCGTGCGCCCTCATCAGATCGAATTCTGGCAGGGCGGACAACATCGCCTGCACGATCGCTTCGAGTACACGCTGCAGGCGGGCGAGCACTGGAAGGTCGAGCGGCTGGCTCCCTGATCATCATATCTTTATAACAAATCAATCTAATCGAAAGCATTAAACCTTTAGTTTGGTGCTAAGGCTGCTGATATAGTGCCCGCTCTTTTGGGAGAGTCACTATGTCTATTGAGCCAGGTTATGTCATTGCCGGATTCGTCGTCGGATGGCTGGTAGGGTTGACGGGAGTCGGGGGCGGTTCCCTCATGACCCCGATTTTGTTGTTGTTTTTCAACGTCAAAGCGGCAGTCGCCGTGGGCACCGATCTCCTTTATGCCAGCATCACCAAGACCGCTGGCATCTTCGCACATGGCAAGCTCGGCAATATCGACTGGCGCATCGTCGGCACGCTGGCGGCGGGCAGTGTGCCGGTTTCGTTTGTTACCACTTTGTATCTCGGTGAAATGGATCTCGCTTCCGGCGAGCTGGTCGACCATATCAAGTTCTGGCTTGGCATCGCGTTGCTGATCACCTCTCTGTCGGTGCTGTTTCGTCATGAATTGATGAAGTCGATGCACCATGAGAGTGGTCTGAGTCCGCGAGCGGTCGCGGCATTGACACTCATTCTGGGGATGCTGCTGGGCTTCCTTGTCACCCTGACTTCCGTAGGGGCGGGTGCTCTCGGTGTGACCGCGTTGCTGTTGCTCTATCCGAAGATTCATATCAACAGAATTGTCGGTACCGATGTCGCGCATGCCGTGCCTCTGACGCTGGTTGCAGGTCTTGGGCACGCGAGTCTGGGTACGGTGGATTACGGTCTGCTGGGCACGCTCCTGATCGGCTCCATCCCCGGCATCTGGATCGGAAGCCATATGACAGGTGTTGTGGGTGAGCACTGGGTGCGTAACGTGCTGGCGCTGATACTGGTGTATGTGGGGCAGAAGCTGGCGTTTCCGGAGTTGAATCAGATTTTGGGAGTTGGCTTGCTGTTGATCGTGGTAATCGCGAAGCTGGTGATTGATGGTCGCAGGCCTAAGCTTGCTGTCGCTGAATAATTAAATTTTTCGAGATCCCGGGGTGTTGCCCATGCCCGCCGGCGACGGTCCTGCGCCGCTCCGCGGTGCC
>JBBTKA010000149.1:0-10651 GCA_038059145.1 Pseudomonadota bacterium | reverse complement strand
AAAAGCCCAGGGTCTTTTTGCTGCGCTCGGCGCTGGCCCTGATTGTCGCCGGCGGGCATGGGCAACACCCCTTGTGTACGGCAGGTGCAACGCACGGAATGTAAAACCATCCTAGGAGCTGGGCGGAGAGGCGCAGATCTCCTCACAGGCGCTGTGTGTAGAATCTGCAATTCGGTTCGCATGGCATTTACTGAGGTGGCGGGAGATGACAGGGGGCTTCAGCGACATAAAAGACCAGCGCCGAGCGCAGCAAAAGACCTTGGGCTTTTTGCGGAGGGAGGGCACCCCGGAGGGGCGCGGTCCGTCGCTGAAGCCCCCTGTTACCTCCCGCCGCCGCATCGAAGACGCACAAGCACACTATCGGTCATCAACCCTTCCAAGGCTTCAGCTTCTTCTCCACTAGCACCTTCTTCAGGCGCGCATAATCTGGCAGGCCATTCTTGTAAGGCGGGTAATCTTCGCCCTGAATCAGCGGCGTGAAGTAAGCACGCGCTGCCGCTGTGATGCTGAAACCATCTTCGCTGATGAACTCTCGCGGCATGGTTTTCTCGACGTTGGCCACATCGGAAAGCTTCGCCTCTCCCACACTCCAGCTGTATTTCTTGCCGGGCTTGCGCACGATGGTCGGCATTACGGCATTCTTGCCCGCCAGCGCAAATTCCACGGCCGCCTGACCCATCGCATAAGCCTGCTCGACGTCGGTCGCCGAGGCGATGTGGCGTGCTGCGCGTTGCAGGTAGTCGGAGACGGCCCAGTGATACTTGTAGCCCAATTCTCGCTTCACCATCTCCGCCACGAATGGTGCCACGCCGCCCAGTTGCACGTGACCAAAGGCATCTTTGCCGCCGGCATCCGCGAGGAAACTGCCATCTTTGTTTTGGGCACCTTCCGAGACGACGATGGCGCAGTAGCGATATTTTTTGACGCAACTCTGCACCTTCTGCAGGAATTTCTTCTGATTGAAGGCAATCTCCGGGAACAGGATGATGTGTGGCGCATCGCCTTCCTGCTCAGCCGCCAGACCGGCTGCTCCGGCGATCCAGCCCGCGTGCCGTCCCATGACTTCCATCACAAACACTTTAGTGGAACTCTCGCACATGGACGCGACATCGAGACCCGCTTCGCGAATCGATACTGCTACATACTTGGCGACAGAACCGAAACCGGGGCAGTTGTCTGTAATCGGCAGATCGTTGTCGACCGTCTTGGGGACGCCGATGCACTGGATTGGAAAACCTTGCTGGATACTGAACTGCGCGACCTTGTTGGCCGTATCCTGAGAGTCACCGCCGCCGTTGTAGAGGAAATAACGAATGTTATGCGCCTTGAAGACTTCCATGAGGCGCTCGTATTCGCTGCGGTTCTCTTCGATGCTCTTGAGCTTGTAGCGGCAGGATCCGAACGCGCCGGCTGGCGTGTAGCGCAAGGCCGCGATGGTGCCCGCCAGTTCCTTGCCAGTGTCGATCAGCTCTTCTTGCAGGGCGCCGATGATGCCGTTGCGGCCTGCGTAGACGCGGCCGATCTTGTCCTTGTGCAGTCGGGCAGTTTCGATCACTCCGCAGGCGCTGGCATTGATGACGGAAGTGACACCGCCGGACTGGGCATAGAATAGGTTTGGTTTGGCCATGGTGAGAGAACCTGCTAGTCTGACCGTTGAAAGGGAAGCTGGATGTTACCTTGCCGTCTGTTTGCAAGGCAACGTCGCGCTGGATGCGTAAGGGATATGTAAGGGGTGTGTAAAGGGTGTGTAAGGCGTTTGATAAGAGAGGTTGTGAGGAAACGACATGCGGATAACGATTGGAATGTCGGGGGCCAGCGGGCTTATATATGGCATTCGCCTGCTCGAAGTTTTGAAGACCCTGCCGGAGGTGGAGACGCACCTGATCATGACTCCGTCAGCGCGCATGAACGTCGCCATCGAAACCCAGTGGGCGTTGGCTGATGTGCAGGCGCTGGCCGATCACGTGCATCCGATCAATGACATGGCGGCGTCGATTGCCAGTGGTTCCTTCCGCACGGACGGCATGATCGTGGCACCTTGTTCGATGAAATCCCTGTCTGCCATCGTGCACTCCTACGCGGACAATCTGCTGATTCGCGCCGCCGACGTGGTACTCAAGGAGCGTCGGCGTCTGGTGCTGATGCCTCGTGAGTCGCCGCTGCATGCCGGACACTGCGAGTTGCTGCTGAAGGCTTGTCAGCTTGGAGCGATCATTGCTCCGCCCATGCCTGCCTTGTACAACAATCCACAGACCATTGATGACCTGATCAATCACAGCGTCGGCCGTGTACTGGATCTGTTTGATATAGACGCCGGCATAGTCAAACGCTGGGAAGGTATTCGTAAATCCTGACACTTGTTCTGGGTGCTGATCTGAAAGCAACGGCCGGTTAACGCCCGGTTAACACCCAGTAGTGGCGCGCATGATGCCCCAATCCTCGTCTGACTCTACCTCCCCCGAGAATGCAGCGCTCGATGCTGTGGAGCGTGCCGTCTGGCCCGATCTGCTGCTGTTCGGAATTGGTGTGGCCATGGCGGGTTGGTACGGCTGGGACACCGCTGGACTGGTCTGGGGCCTGTGGCTGGCGAGCCTCGTTGTCGGGTATGCCATCATCGTGACGCACATCGTGCGGCAGACGCTAAACGGCCTCACCATTCCGTCTGGCACCGGTATGCTGCTTTTCTTCACGATTCATTTCGGCGGCTTTCACTGGGGGCACTCGATGTTCCTGGATATGTTTTTTCCAATCGAAGGCAGTGGCTCGATGCGCAGCGGATCGCCCGGTCTGGCACAGTATGTGGAAGTGGTGCAGCGCGCGTGGTGGTTTGTCCCCGTGGCGTTTCTGGCCGAGCGTGACGCCTTCCGCGCCGATGCCGTGGTGCTGGGTTCTCGCCGGGGCAAAGGTGGCCCCGGCAATGGGCGCATGTCGCCCTATCACAATGTGGTGCGCCTGCACCTGCTGATTTTCTTCTTTGCTTTTGCTGCTGGCGTCGGCTTGCCGGCGGTGCTGATTTATCTGGTGGTGTATGCCGTGTACTTCTTTCCGTGGTCGTCGCTGCGCAGACTTTATCAACGCTCGTATGGCGGTGCGTCCAACCTCTGAGCAAGCAGTTCTCTGCTGACCGCCTCATGAAGCAGATCGTCGTCGGGATTCTGATCCAGGGCGCTGAGCACGAGGGTGGCCAGTAAATTACGCAGAGGCAGAGGCCTTGAGTGCGCTCGCGGGTCGAAAGCGTCTGACAGAATGTAGTGCAGATTGTAGACGGCCGACGCTATCTGCATCTCGCTGCTCAGCAGCAGTTGTGGCCCGGCGACCAGAGCTTCGAGGGTGTGCTCCTGAAATCTTTCGCACTGCAATTCCAGTGCTTTAATTTCTTCACGCAGCGTCTGGAAATCCTCGTTCAGGATGTTCTCTGTTTGCGTCTTCATCCAGCGGCGCGCGCTGCGCAGAGGCTTGACCACGTGCTCTGACCAATTGCCGGAAAAGGTCAGTGCTTTTGCGACCAGGTCTGATTCGAACAATCCGCGTGAACGCGCGTGCCAGCAGGAGAACAGCAACAGATTCACATCGAGTCCATAGAGGTCCTGCAATGACAGGCAACACTGCCGGACGTCGGGGCTGCGGTAAATGCGATTGGAGAAGTCCCAGAATCCTTCCGACATTGTGTTGTGAGTGTCCATGGGCGGGCTCCTGGCGCTGCGGCAAGGCGAAGAATTGTCGGGATGTTACTGGATGCACAATTTTGCGACAATGCAAACCAGCCACGGCGTTTCCGCAATTACTTGCGGCTCGCCACTGACCTATCACGAGTTTGATTCATGCATATTCATATTCTGGGCATTTGCGGTACTTTCATGGGCAGCCTGGCTGTTCTGGCCAAGCAACAGGGGCACATTGTCAGTGGCTCCGATGCCAACGTTTATCCTCCCATGAGCACGCAGCTGGAGGAACAGGGCATCGTCCTGCAGCAGGGCTTCAGCCCGGCACATCTGCAACCCCATCCTGATCTGGTGGTCATCGGCAACGCGCTCTCGCGCGGCAATCCGGCGGTTGAATACGTTCTGGAACATGGGCTCGAATACTGCTCCGGCCCCGAGTGGCTGTCGCGCTTCGTGCTGCGTGGCCGCTGGGTGCTCGCGGTGGCGGGTACGCACGGCAAGACCACCACCAGTTCCATGCTGGCGTGGATATTGACGTATGCCGGACTGAAGCCTGGCTATCTGATTGGCGGCGTCGCGAAAAATTTCCCCGCGTCGGCGGATCTCGGCGAGACGCCATTCTTCGTGGTCGAAGCTGATGAGTACGACAGCGCGTTCTTCGACAAGCGTTCGAAGTTCGTGCACTACTCTCCGCGCACGGCGATCTTCAACAATCTGGAGTTTGATCACGGCGACATATTTCCCGACGTCGCGGCGATACAGCGCCAGTTCCACCATTTGGTGCGAATCATTCCGGGCAACGGCCTCATCATCTCTCCGCGCTATGACGACAACCTCAATGAGGTGCTGCGGCAAGGGTGCTGGAGTCGGCGTCAGTACATGGAGCTGATCGATTCCAGCGCGAGCGCCGATGTGGTGGACGGGGCCGCGGCCGGGGAGACAATCTCCTGGTACGCGCGTCTGTGCAGCAACGATGGCAGCGAATTCGAGCTGGGCAAACGCAACCGCGGCGTGGATGCGGGCAGTCACCGCATTCGCTGGGAGCTGGGCGGCAGTCACAATGTCAGCAACGCGATGGCCGCAGTGGCCGCAGCGCATCATGCAGGTGTGGATATCGCGGTGGCTTGCGAGGCCCTGGCGAGTTTCGGCGGAGTCAAGCGCCGCCAGGAGTTGCTGGGCGAGCCGGGCGGGGTGCGGGTGTTCGACGATTTCGCGCACCACCCAACCGCCATCGACATCACCTTGCAAGGCATGCTCGCCAAATTCAAGAGCGCGGGCCGCAGCGGGCGCCTGATCGCCGTGATCGAACCACGCTCCAACACCATGAAAATGGGTGTGCATCAGGCGGCGCTGGGTGAGGCCTGTCGCAGTGCTGATCTCACTCTTTGGTTCGATGCCGGTTCGGCAGCGCTGGATTTGCGCGGCATTGCCGCCGCCAGCCCGCGCCCGGCCAGGGTGTTCGACAGTGTCGATGAGATTGTGGCAACGCTGGCACAGGAGTGTCGCCCTGGCGATGACGTCGTCATCATGAGTAACGGCGGGTTTGGTGGCATCCATCAGAAGCTGTTGCAGGCGCTGGCGGCAAAGGTCTCGACGAGGACAACCACAGAGCATGAGTGAGATCGAGTACAGCAACCGGCGCGGTTCGGAGATTATTCCGTTGTTCCCCTTGAAATCGGTGTTGTTTCCGCGCGGGCGCCTGCCTCTGCAGATTTTTGAACAACGCTACATCAACCTGATCCGGCATGCGCTGAAGACAGACACCGGGTTTGGTATCTGTCTGCTCAAGGACGGCGATGAGGTGGCCAGGCAAGGCGTGCGTCAGGAGGTGCATCGCGTCGGCACTTATGCTCGGGTTGTGGACTGGGATCAGTTGCCCAACGGTCTGCTGGGCGTCACCGTAGAGGGGCGTCACAAATTTGTCGTGCAGGAATGCTGGTCCGAGCAGGATCAGTTGCTGATGGGCAGCGTGGATTACTGTGGCGTCGATTATGTCGGCGAAGAGCCTCTGCCGGTCACCGAGCAACATGAAGTGCTGGTTGGTTTGCTGGAACAGCTGGTCAGCCATCCGGTGATCAGCCAGCTGGGCATGACGATCGAATACGACGATTTGCGTCAGCTCGGCTGGCGACTCAGCGAGCTGATTCCCCTGTCGCTCGAGCGCAAGCAGGCGTTGCTGGAACTGCAGGATCCCTGCGAGCGCATTCGCGAGATTGAAAAGATCATCGACGGCATGATTACCGAGTCGTGAAATCTGCTCCCTTCTCTTTTCAAAAAAAATTCAGAGCGACGACAGCTGGCTGAAATCCACCAGTACCAGCAGATTGTCGTTGTGGTGATAGACCCCTTTCATGAAGCGGGCGGCGTAATCATTGCCGGTGTTAGGTGAGGGCTCGATGCCGTTCTCGTGCAGATCGACCACTTCGGCCACGCGATCCACCAGCACTCCCACGACGCAGTCTTCCAACTCCACCACGACGATGCGGGAGTGATTGGTGAACTCCTGTGGCGGCAACCCGAATACTTCCCTCGTGTCGATCACTGTCAGCACGTCGCCGCGCAGGTTGATGATGCCGAGAATGTAGCCGGGGGCACCTGGCACCGGTGTGATGTCTGTGTAGCGCAGGACCTCATTGACCGAGGATGCGTGGACGGCGTAACTCTCGTTGCCCAGCAGGAAGGTCACAAATTTGACGGCGACGTCCTGTTGTGTGTTGTGTGTATACTGCAGTGCGGCGTCTGTCATGGTGGAGATAACCGTTGTTGAGTGTTCAGTACTCTATAGCGGTCGATTTCGCAAAACATTGAGGAGTGGGTGAGGCGGGGCGCGAACTGGCATTTTGCGGTTCGTCTGCAGCATAATGTCGGCCATTATTTTCACAGCACAAACTGTGCGCTGTGAGCGGGCCGTCACTGGCTGCGAAAACCCTGAGTCGGGAGCGATGACATGCTGGAAAACTGGTTGAATGCGGGCAGCTGGACACAAGAACAATGGCTTGTCATGAGTGTCATGATCTTCATCGTCGTTGCCTCGCTGGTGATGGTTGTGCGCCTCTACAGCATCTTCAAGATGGCCACTCGCAAGCGCGAGCGGCCGAATCTGCGCGGCGGAAGGCGTTCGCGCGACTAGCCTGTCGGTCGCACCGCCTAAAGCAGAATACGGTCCAGCGCAGCAGCGGATGCCGCGATGAAGACGATGATTCCGAGCAGCCAGCCCAGCAGTGCATACAAACGGAAAGGCTTGCCGCCCTCTGGATACAGCCCGGTTTTTTCATACTGCCGTTCGGGCAGTTCTGCGGGTGCCGCAGAGGTATCAGAGGTCTTGTTTTCGATGCTCATGCCAAATGTCTCGAATCAGAAATGTAAAACAAAGAACCAAGAACTTGATAGTCAGGAACAAGCAGTGCCACGACAAACAGTAAACAGAGTGCTCTTGCTGACAATGCTGATGGCGGTGACCACCGGCACCTTGCGCCAATCCCAGGCCATTGTGATACGGCATGATACTGGATACTCCCGATATGTGGCCAGTGAAACGCAGTTCCCGGCGGTGTTCTGGCTGGAGCAGCGCGCTCTGCGCAAGGTGTGCGTCGCCACGCTGATTGCGCCGCAGTGGGCCATTACGGCAGCGCATTGCGTCGAGGAAACTTCGCTGCAGGCAGCGCTCGCTGCCGACGGAGAGTACGGGGTCCACATCGCCGGTGCCGATGTGGAGATCGATCGGGTCGTCATGCATCCGAATTACCAGTACCGCTACGACGCAAGCAAGGCCGCACAGGAAGTGGACCTTGCACTGCTGCGGCTGACACGACCGCTGGATATTCCCAGACCTGTCGCCCTGTATCGTGCAGAAGACGAGCAGGACCGTGTAGCCACCTTTCTGGGATGGGGCTATTTCGGCATCGGCACCACCGGCATACAACACGACGACGGACGCTTCCGTCTGGCGAAGAATGTCGTCACCGTCGCCTCCTCACGTCTGCGCTTCAACTTCGATGATCCGCGCCTGCCCGGCAGTGCGGCGGTCGAACTCGAGGGGTTGCCTGGACTGGGCGACAGCGGTGGCCCAGCGCTGCTGGAGACTGCCGAAGGATGGAGCATCGCGGGGGTCGCGGTCGGTGAAGTCGGTGCCCGGCACAGTGGCGAAGAAGTCGGCGCTCAGGGCTTGTATGGTGCCGTGGGCATCTACGAGCGGCTTTCGCTGCACCAGCCTTGGATCGATTCGGTGATCGGGCACTGAGTCGCCAGTTAACCCTGGTGTCTCTACCCCGCGACCGCAGTGCAATGCGAGGCTTCTGTCGGTAACAGACGGTCAGTCTTGCCTGTCAGGTAATAGGCCAGTAATCCCACCCACTCCTTGCTGGCGGTTCGCAACTCCTGCAGATGGCCTGCAAACTGCAGTTCCACTCGCCACAGACGCGCACGGTCCGAATGATGATCCACGGGCCATGGCACGACCGGCCATTGCTGCTGACAGAAGATTCCCGTGGAGCGCGGCATGTGGAAGGCCGAGGTGATCAGCACCCAGTTCTCTCCCGCTCGCGGTTGCACCAGATTCTTGCTGAAGACGGCATTCTCCCAGGTGTTGCGCGACTGATTCTCGATCTCCAGCGCGCGTGCGCCCATGCCTGCTTCCTGCAACAACGTCGGCAGATAATCCGCCTCCTTGAAGTCCTGAGTGGTCAGGCCACCGCTGCCGCCGGTGAAGACCAGCCGCGCGTCGGGATAGCGGCGCGCCAGGCTGACAAAAGCGCTCAGTCGTTCGGCCGCATCATCTGTCTCTGCCTGCCCCCAGGCGCTGCTGCGCGCCGCGTTCAGCGCGCCACCCAGGACGATGATGCCATCGACGCGGGCGGGCAGCTCGGGGTTGGTGGTGAAGCGCCGCTCCAACGGGTACATCAACCACTCGCCCACCGGCAGGAATGCCACCAGCAGGGTCAGTACGCTGGTCAGCACCAAGGTGCGGCGGCCCAGTTTCTGCAGGAACGGGTACGCGGGCAGTGACAGCAACAGCGTGCCGGTCACCAGCAGAATCACCAGCAGGCGGTCGGGGGAGATGAGAGCCCACACCAGCTTTGAGGCCCAGAAAAAGAGTGTGTCCATGGTGGTTGCTACGGTCCGGTAGTCATCAGTTACTTAAAAGGTATTTACGCCAAGCCAAAATAGCGCTCGAAGAATGCAGCGAGTTTGTCGAGTACTGTTTGCTTCTTGATTGAATGGCCGTTGCCTTTCGAGAATCTCGATACGGGAGGTAATACGGTTGTGATAGCCGTTCCCGTAGTGGCGATTACCCCATTGCGGAAAGCGCTGTCGATGAAGGCTCGTGTTGCCTCGGCGTTCAGGTTTTCCTCGGAAATGATGCGCTCCAGCTCCTCCGCCTTCTTGGCCGTCACGAAGGCCTGCCACTGCGTATCGACCCCAGCTTTGGTGGAGACGGAGTTCACGAACTGTTCGATCAGGTCTTTCTTGTTGCGCAAGCTCGGGCTGGCATTGATGGCCCGCTCAATGTTTGCGCGAATTTCCTTGTCTGTGCCGCCCTTCGCTTTCAGATACTTCTCCACCAGCATCAGAATGAAATCGACATTAATCTCAACCTGCTTGATGAGTTCGATCTCGAAGACCACATCGTCGTTGATGCTTTCTTTCTCGGTGTCTGAAGTGCTGCGGAAATCAGCGTAAAGGTTCAGGTACACACTTTGGTAGTCCTGGAATTCGCGTTCGCTGAGGACTTCATTCCCTGCGAAATCATCGAACGCTGTCAGGATGTTCTTCAAGCGCAGGATGGCGCCAAAGAGTTTGATGAACGCCTTCTGTGCGGCCTCGCCGACAATGGCTTGACCGAGAGGAAACATCTCGTTCAGCTCGGCGATCTTCTGCTGGTATTCCGTGTAGTACTCGTCATAGGGCTTGAGAAGCACGATGCCCTTGGCGTCCTTGTTGCCGAACAAGGACAGAGCGTCATTGGTTTCTTCCTCCAGATTGCGGAAGGAAACGATGTTGCCGTAAGTCTTGACTGAATTGAGAATGCGGTTGGTGCGTGAGTACGCCTGAATCAAACCGTGGGCACGCAGATTCTTGTCCACCCATAGCGTGTTGAGCGTGGTGGCATCGAAGCCCGTCAGGAACATGTTGACGACTATCACCAGATCCAGCTCACGCTTCTTCAGGCGCAGCGACAGGTCTTTGTAGTAGTTCTGAAACTTATCGGCGGAGGTATCGAAACTGGTGCCGAACAGGGCGTTGTAATCGGCAATAGCTTTGTCCAGAAAATCCCGGGAGCTTTGATCAAGCCCCTCGGTCTCGAAAGCCTCTTCGCCCAGCAGTCCGTCGCTTTCTTCTTCGTTGGCGGCGAAGCTGAAGATCAATCCCACTTTCAGGCGCTGGGCCACGGGCAAGGCCTTTTGTTGCTCAACGAATTCCGCGTAGTAGCGTTTGGCCGCGTCAATTGACGCTGTGGCAAACAGCGAGTTGAAACCAATCAGGCGTTTGCCGTCGTGCCGATAGCTGGCGTTGCGTTTGGTTTTCTGGTCGAAGTGCTCGCGGATATAAGCAACCACCTGATTCATGCGCTCTGGTGCCAGCAGCGCCCGTTCCGTGTCGATGGCGGGCACCTTCTTGTCCTTGATGCTGGACGACGTCTTGATGGTGTTGATGTAGTCGATGCGAAACGGCAGCACGTTCTTGTCGTTGATGGCATCGACAATCGTGTAGGTGTGCAGCTTATCGCCAAAGGCCTGTGTGGTGGTGCGGCGCAGCGGGTTACCGCCGGCGCCGGCGTTGTCCGCGAAGATCGGTGTGCCGGTGAAGCCAAACAGGTGATAGCGTTTGAAGACTCGGGTGATTTCGGCGTGCATGTCACCGAACTGGCTGCGATGACACTCGTCGAAGATCACCACTACATGTGCGTCAAACACGGGGTGTTTCCTGTGCTTGGTTTGTAGTGGCATAGTGAATTTGGCCAGCTGATTCTGGGTGATATGATCACTCAA
>JBBTKA010000148.1:0-16303 GCA_038059145.1 Pseudomonadota bacterium | reverse complement strand
TCGTGCCGCGCCGCTGATCATTGATAGTTGATGCCTGGTAGCTGATAGCTGAACCGCGACTCAGTTGCCCGAACCACTGTACTGCCCGATGAACGGAATGAGACGGCCGCACAACAACACAATCGTCCATATCCCGAGTGAGGTGTAAGCCACGGCCTTCGCAATCGGTGGCGAATCGGCATCCATGTCCCAGCTATCCATGAGCGGATGCAACTTCCAGTAGTAGAACAACGCATTGAGCCCCGCCAGAACAATCAACACCATCTTCAACTGGAACACCGCGTTGTTCGCATAGGTGACAGGATCACCATAGAAGAACAGTACCCCCGTGACAAGATTCAGCGCGAAGCCGATCAACACCATGGGCAGCAGCTTGTGGGTGGCGGCAGGACTGAGAATTCTGAAATGACCGGCCAGACGCAGGTCAATCAGCAGCAGCCCGCCGAGCAGCAAGGACAACCCGAAGAAATGAAATATCTCCAGTATTGGCCAGAGCCAGTAGGCGGACACGATCCACTGATTCAGGGCGCTGTCGGCGACGACTGCGACGACTGTTTGCATAAGTGATTGCATGAGTGATTGCAGCATGAGGGCTCCCGCTCAGACGTAGGCGACCAGACGGCCGGCGATGATGGCACCCGCCCAGGTCAACAAAGAGATCAGCGCGACGATCTTCGTTGATCTGCTGATGACAGCCCCTTCCCCCGTGGCGATCTCGGCCCGCATGCGCGATTGAATGACGCCCGCCAGCACCATGCCCAGGATGATCATCGAGATCTTCAGCAGAAACGCGATGTTCTCCGCGAACACGGTTGCCTGCGAAGTGAATAGCAACACTCCAGAGATTGCATTGATGATGAAGCCAACCCAGGCGAATTTGCTGAGCGGCAAAAACGCTGCCGGATGTAACCCCTGATACATGCCGAGCAGGCGCAGATCGCGAATCAGAAATATCCCGACGACGATGCCAAGCCCGATGATGTGAATACTGAGCAGCACGGGATAGGCCCACAGCGACAGACTCACCCACAGCGCCACTGGTGTGGCTTCAATCCATGCAAACATCACGCTCTCCCGAGAATTCTCGTTGACCCTTTATCACGATGAGCGGAATGGACAGTACAGGAGTCGATCTTGAAGAGTCAATCAGGAACAGACAGGGTGCTGACGAGGGAGATTGAGCGAGGCAAGTGCCGCCAGCAAAACCAATGCACTGGATATCCAGAGACAAGCCACCAAACCATGGAACTGGAACACCCAGCCCGAAAGCAGCGTCCCGAGCAGACGCCCAAAGGCATTGGACATATAGTAAAACCCTACATCCAGAGACACGCTATCTGCGCTGGCGAAGCGCAAGATCAGATAGCTGTGCAATGACGAATTAATTGCAAACACGAGGCCGAACGCCAAAAGCCCGCCGATCAGTATCTCCTGACGATGCGGCACAAGCCCCCACCCCATAGCGATCATCACCGGAATCAGCGCCAGCAATATCGCCCATAGAAAAACAGCGTGGCAACCATGCCTGCTTCCGGTCAGCATTGGCGCGATGGTTTGCACGCTGCCGTAGCCGATCAGCCAAAGCGCCAGGAATCCACCGACCAGCGAGAAGTCCCAGCCGAACTCTGAAAATAGCGTCACGGGCAGAGCCACTACAAACCAGACATCGCGCGCACCGAAGAGAAACAACCGCGCACCTGACAGGATGTTGATGGCACGGCTCTTTGAAAGCAGATTGCGAAACTTTGGCTTGACGACGGGTTTGCCCATATCGCGCTTGAGCAGCACCAGACTGCCGAGCCAGATCAGCGCGAGAAACGCGGACAGCGCCAGCACTGTACCCGTAAATCCAAGCAACGCCAGCAACAGCCCCCCGAGGAAGAATCCTGCGCCCTTGAGCGCATTTTTGGAGCCTGTCAGGATAGCAACCCATTTGTAGAGCGCCCCCTGTTGATCTCCCGGCACCAGCAGTTTGATGGCGCTCTTGGCCGACATCTTGTTGAGGTCTTTCGCGATGCCGGACAGTGCCTGTGCCCCCATTACCCACGGCACGCTCAATCCTGTCGACGGCACGGACAGCATCAGCAGGGCGGCAACCTGAATGGCGAGTCCAATATTCATGGTGCGGTTGAGGCCGATGCGCGCCCCGAGGTATCCGCCCACCAGATTGGTGATCACTCCAAAGATTTCATAGAACAGAAACAGGCTGGCGATTTGCAGCGGCGTGAAACCCAGCTCGTGGAAATGCAGCACGACCAACATGCGCAACGCGCCATCGGTCAGCGTAAAGGCCCAGTAGTTGGCGGTCACCAGCAGATACTGTCTGGCTTCCGCAGAGAGGGCTGACATTCGGCGCATCACTGACTCCTCGCGACTCAGCCTGCCAGCCCGACCAGCCTTGCCAATTCCACCGTGCGGTTGGCATAACCCCACTCGTTGTCGTACCACGCATAGATCTTCACCTGCGTGCCATCGACCACCATCGTGGAGAGCGCATCGATGATGGCCGAGCGCGGATCGGTGCGATAGTCGATGGACACCAGCGGCCGCTCTTCATAGCCGAGGATTCCCCGCAGCTCGGTTGCCGCTGCATCCCGAAGCATGGCATTCACCTCGGCAACCGACGTGCTGCGTTCGACCTCGAACACGCAGTCCGTCAGCGATGCATTCGCCAGCGGCACGCGCACTGCGTGTCCATTGAGACGACCGCGCAGTTCCGGGAAGATTTCGGCGATGGCCGTCGCGGAGCCCGTCGTGGTGGGGATCAGGCTCATGCCGCTGGCGCGCGCACGGCGCAGGTCCTTGTGCGGTTGATCGAGAATACTCTGCGTGTTGGTCAGGTCGTGGATCGTGGTAATGGCGCCATGTCTGATGCCAATCCCTTCATGGATCACTTTCACGATCGGTGCCAGGCAGTTGGTGGTACAGGAGGCCGCGGTCACGATGCTGTGCCGCGCCGGATCAAAAAGGTGCTGATTGACCCCCATGACGACATTGAGCGCACCGGGCTCTTTGATGGGCGCACTGACCACAACGCGCCGCACGCCCTGCGCCAGGTAATCCTGCAGCGCGGCGACGCTCTTCATTTTGCCACTCGCCTCGATGACGAGATCGCAGCCTGACCAGTCGGTGTCCGCGATCGCGGTTCGACTGAAAACGCCGATGCGCTTGCCGTCGATGACGACGCACTCGCCATCGTAGCCCGCCTCGCGATGCCAGCGCCCGTGCACGGAGTCAAAATTCAGAAGGTGAGCGTGCGTGGCGGCATCGCCTGCCGGGTCGTTGATGTGCACAAACTCGAAGTCCGGCCAATCCCACGCGGCTCGCAGCGCCAGACGACCGATACGGCCAAAGCCATTGATTCCAATTTTTATCGACATGATCTGCCTACCAGCACCGTTGCGTATTAGAGGCATTCAGGCGCAGCGCCTTCAACCGCTCACTGTTGATTGCCAGCCACTGGCCATTGGCCTGCAACGTGGCCTCCAGCGTCTGCATGACCCAGCCCGGCAATTGCGGATGCAGCCGGTAGTACACCCACTGCCCGCGACGCTGGTCTTCCAGCAATCCGGCCAGGCGCAGCTGCGCGAGATGCCGGGAGATCTTCGGCTGGCTCTCCTGCAAAGCCTCGGTCAGGTCGCAGACGCAGAGTTCGCCCTCACGCGCGATGATCAGTGTCATGCGGACACGGGTCTCATCGGCCAGGCATTTGAAGATTTCGGTGGGGGTCATAGCGCTCCTTATTGACATACCGGTATTCACATATGGATATTCGAATATGCTGAAAATCGTATATGACCTTGATGAATCTTTTATGACAGCGCCGCACCAGCATCGCCTGCGACAAAATGTCACTGCCCCTCTATGGCGCACAGGCGTACACTGGAGCTGTAGAAATCCAAAAGGAGTCCCTGTATGAAGATGTTCACACGAATGCTGACGATCGCTTTGCTGTCGCTGGCGCCAATGCTGGCCAGTGCCGATGACTTTCTGAAGACCATGAAGGACTTCGAGCTGGTCGATCATCTCGGCGTGACGCACAAGCTGAGCGACTACGAGAGCAAGGAATATATCGTGATGTACGTGCATGGCTCAGGCTGCCCCATCGCAAGGCTGTCGGTCCCGAGTTACCTGGCTGTGCGGGATGACTATGCGAGCAAGGGCATCGAATTCCTGATGATCAACGCGTCGATTCAGGACGACATTCCCCGCATCCAGAAGGAAGCGACCGAATTCAACATCAACTTCCCGATCCTCAAGGATGAAGACCAGTCCGTCGCACGCTCCCTGGGCGTAGAGCGCACCGCCGAAGTGTTCATCGTCGACCCGCGCACACGCGAGGTGCTGTTCCGCGGCCCGATCGACGACTCGCTCGGCTACGAAGCTCAACGCGAGAGCGCCAACAACACCTATCTGCGCGATGCGCTGGACACGGTGCTCAAGGGCGAACAAGTCAACATGGACGAAATTCCGGACTCCAAAGGGTGCCTGGTGGGATTTTTCTTCAGCTGAGAATTGGTCGGCTCCATGTTCTTTAAGAACTTGCTCTTCAAGAAAGAGAACTCGCGTCACGATTCTGACGAACTGACCGAGCAGCTCGCGTCGCTGCGACGCGAGCTCGTGGAAAAACTCTGGAAGAACATGGTGCTGATCGCGTCGATCGGGGTGCCGATCTCTGTATCACGCGCGCTTTACACTGGCTGGTTGCTGCCATACTCCGTCCATGTGAGCGCGGGGTTGCTCGTGCTGCTGGTCGCCTACTTTCGCAAGCGTCTCTCCTACCACTTTCTCTCCGCCCTGTTTGTCGTCCTGCTGTGGGTCATCGGCCTGCCGGGCGTCATCACCTTCGGACTGGCAGCTTCCAGCATCTGGTGGCTGGTGCTTAGCTGCTTCGTCGCCAGCATGCTCTACTCCGTCAGAGTGGGTGTGAGCGTCGCTCTGGCTACGGTCGCCGTGCTCTGCGGCATTGGTTTCGCTTTCATCACCGGCAGGCTGACTACGAACATCGACATAATCACCTATCAGACACAGGTGTCCTCCTGGGCGACATTGCTCATAGTGACAGGCGCCTTTGCCTACTTTGCGCTGAGCGCCATCGGCACCTTCAATCGCTCGGTAGTGGGTCTCACGGCGCGTATCAAGAGCCAGCGCGACGAGATTGAAGTGCTGGCCATGTATGACGAACTGACCGGCCTGCCCGCTCTGCGCCTGACAGAGGACAGGGTGCTGCGAGCCATCCAGAGCGCCAAGCCTTACTCACACAAGATGGCGCTGATGTTCATCGATCTCGATGGCTTCAAACTGGTGAATGACAATCTCGGCCACGAGGCTGGCGACTTTGTACTCAGAGAGGTCGCCGCGCGCCTGACACGGGAGATTCGCGCGGAAGACACGGCGGGGCGGATCGGCGGGGATGAATTCATGATCGTGCTGGCAAACCTCAGCGGCATGGAGAAAATCGCCGAGAAGCGGGCCACGGAAGTGGCCAGCCGGATCATCGCCTCCATCTCCATCCCGATCATCTACCACGAGGTGCCCATCCGCATCGGCGCCAGCGTCGGCATCGCCATCTTTCCGGATCACGCGCAGACGCCCAAGGAGCTGCGCAAGCTGGCAGACCAGGCAATGTATGCGGCAAAGAAATCCGGCAAATACAACTACGCTTTCGCGACGGTGACGGGCGATGGCAAGCAGCAGTTGGAGCAGAGGAAGACTTGAGGTGGCTCCACATCCGCTGCCACGACAATGGCGACAGCGAATATGGAGCGGAACTGCAGACTAGAATCGCGCTTACAGGGACTCGACAAACGCCGCAAGGTTGGCGATATCTGCATCGGACAGAGCCGCTGCCACGCCGAACATCATGGCGCTCTGCGGGCCACGTGCCACGTTGCTCTTGTAAGTGTTCAGCGCGTCAACCACAAACGCCGCATCGCGGGCATTCAGTTGCGGGCCAATGCCGCCTTCACCGCCAGCACCGTGGCAAGCAGCGCAGGTGACGAACAATGCCTTGCCCAGATCTGCAGGATTGGCAGCGCTGGCGGCTTCGCGCGCGGCACGGGCTTGCTCGGCGATCGTGCCATTCTCGGCCAGGTAAGCAGCATAGCATTCGCCGATGCAGTTATTGACCTGTGGACGATCCTGGATTTCCAAAGTTGATCTGGCGATCACGAAGATGACGACAGCGGCAATGGCAACTAACGCGATATTGATTAAAGCTTTCATGGTACTCCTGATAATAGAACCTGGGGGTAAACCCTGGTGGCTGGGAGGCTCGTGTTCGCAGAGCGGGTCGGAGCCGGACACTAAATTTGGGCGCGCGATTATAGCCCAAGCGGGAGGGGATTCAGCCACTCGCAGAAAAAAAAAGCCCGAATATCGTCAGAATCCGGGTTTTATTTCACATTTTCCCGTCAGCGCATCTGCAGGACGACGGGGCAATGATCCGCGCCGTGCACATCGTTGAGTATCTCGACGCCCTCGATGCGATTCTGCAAAGCGCGCGAGGTCAGGAAATAATCGATGCGCCAGCCCACGTTGCGCGCACGTGCACCGCCCCGCATGCTCCACCAGCTGTACTTGACGGTGTCCGGATACACATGTCGGAAAGTATCGATGTAGCCGGCAGCCAGCAGCCTGTCCAACCCATCAATCTCAGCCTGGGTATACCCGGCACTTTTGTTGTAATTCGCTTCCGGCCGCGCAATGTCGATCGGCCGATGCGCGACGTTGAGATCTCCGCAGATGATGACGGGCTTGCGCTTTTCCAGCGTCAGAATGAAGTTCGTGAACTGTGCGTCCCAGCGCTGCCGGTACGCCAGACGCTTGAGTCCGTCGCCTGAGTTAGGCGTGTACACCGTGACAATGAACCAGTCGTCAAACTCTGCAGCGATGACGCGCCCCTCCTGATCGTGCTCCTCGTCGCCAATACCGTATTGCACCGACAGAGGCTCGGTTCTGCTGAATATCGCGGTGCCCGAGTAGCCCTTCTTGACTGCCGAACTGCTGTACAGGTGATAGCCTGCGAGCTCGGCAACCGCCTCGCGCACCTGATCGTCCTGCGCCTTAGTCTCTTGCAGACACAGCACATCCGGGCGCATCTGCGCGACAGAGTTCAGAAAATCTTTCTTCATGACGGCGCGAATGCCGTTTACGTTCCAGGAAATCAATCGCATGGTTTTTTCCATTATCGAGAGGGCATTTATGTGGGCGGCAGTGATGTCAAAGGCAGTGTTGTCAAAGGCAGTGCAAAGGTCGCGGCCTGGCCATGCAGCTTGCCACTGGTATCAATCAGATTCCAGACCACTGCATCGTATATGCGGAAGCGCCTCCCGCCGGAGGAGACCCGTATGCCGGAATAGTCATCGATAAAACCATTTTCAGCAACCCGCGCCAACAGTTGCGCACGCTCCTCACGTCGCAGCGGCTCGGCAGACAGGCGTGAGGGCATGGTGATCAATTGCTCAGGGGTCAGTTCGAACAATTCAAGTGCCAGGCAGTTGCCGTAAAAGAACAGCGGATCAGTTTCCGTTCCGTGCGCAAGCACGACGCGTGGCAGGGACCACAAACCCTGCACCGGGTCCGCTCCGTCACCCAGCAGTGGGCGCCCCAGAAGGCGCGCATAACTTTCTGCGATCAGGGACATCCGAGGGCCTGCGTGATCGCGCAATAATGCGGGACAGAGGCTGTGGGTCATGGAGGCGAGGGTCGTCATGATGGTGTCGCTGGCAATGCTGCTGAGTTGGCTCCAGGAAGGGAGCGCCATTGTATTCTTTTTCTTGTGACAGCGATAAGCGGCTGCTACCGTTCGCGCAGACCAATCAGACCAATCACATTCAGGAGTGCATCATGGCAACAAGTATTCGCTACGCTGGCGGCTCGCGCATTCTGCACTGGCTCGTCGCGGCTCTGGTGTTCGTGCTGATTCCGGTTGGGATATGGATGGCCGGACGCGCGGAGATCAACCTCTTCGACGATCTCACCAATACCCTGTATGCGTGGCACAAGGCAATTGGTGCCACTGTGCTGGTATTGATGGTGATTCGCGTCATCTTCAAACTGCGCCACGACAGCCCTCCCTACCCCGTGACACTGTCGCGCCGGCAGATCCTGGCGGCCAAGTCATTGCATCACCTGCTGTACCTGCTGCTGGTGCTGACACCGCTGCTGGGTTGGGCAGGTGTGACGGCGTTCCCGGCTTTGATCACGCTGGGCGGCTATAATCTCCCGGCAATGCCACTGGTGCCGGAAGATCAGGCGCTGGCCACCCGCCTGTTCGAGATTCACGGTGCTTCCGCCTTGCTGCTGGCGACATTGATCGTCGGGCACATCGGCGCCGCACTGCTGCATCTCTTCGTTCACAAGGACGGTGTCTTTCAGCGCATGTGGCCCGGCCGCGAGTGATTCGACCTGAATCCGGTGGGACGGCGCGGTAAAGATCGCCGCGGCACCTTATAAGGGCTAGAATCACTGCAGCGAATTTTTACAGATCATCATTTGCCGATTTCGGCCTTCAAGAGGGAAATACCATGACACTGAATTCATCACTGCACACACTCTCCGCGGGCTTTGTCCTGCTGCTCGCACTCGCCTCCTGCACACCTGAGCAGGCAACCACTACCGCTGCCACACCTGCACAGCCGGAGAGCGCAGCTGCCACCCCGGCCGCTCCTGCCCCGGTGGCTGAGCCAGTGGCACCTGCTCCTGTACAAGCGCAAGCACCCGCTCCCTGCGCCACCTGCGGCGTTGTCCGCTCGATCACTGCCGTCGTGCAGGCCGGTTCCAGCACAGGACTCGGCGCAGCCATCGGCGCGGTGGCGGGCGGCCTTGCCGGTAATCAGGTCGGCGGCGGATCAGGCAATACGATTGCAACGGCGGCCGGTGTAATCGGCGGCGCAGTCCTCGGCAACACCATTGAGAAAACTCGCAACGCCGGCACGATGTACGAAGTCATCATCGACATGGAAGGCGGCACTCAGCAGACCATCATGGTGCCGGATGCTACCGGAATCAGTCAGGGGTCAGCCGTCAACGTTCAGAACGGCAACATCAGCCTTCGCTGATCCCGCGCCGCGCGGAGACTGAATTCCGAAGAACACCTGATCGATGTCCGGCACCGCCGGTCATCGATCAGATTCGGTCGGAGCAGATTCGGTCGGCGCAGATTTGGTCAGAGCAGTCTCGGCCTGCTCCGTCTCCTTCAGATCCGCGAAGTCGGACCTGATGGTCTTGAAGTTCGCTCGAAACTGATCGCTGTCACCAAACTCGGTGAAGCGTTCATAACGGCTGTGCTGACTCTTCACGCGCGACGCATGCTTGATGGGACACCAGTACTGCTCGGTGCGCCCTGCCACCTCCCCCACATAGCCGATCAGCCCGTTGAAATAGGCGCAGAACAGGCAGTTGGCCTTTTCGATGATATTCAGATACGCCAGATAGCGGCGATCCATCACGATGTAATCACCACGCTTCACCTTGGGGATGCCATAGACCGGAAAGCAGGTCGCCTGGTACAGCGTCACCACCAGATCCATGAATACGGCCGGGAAAATGCAAAGCCAGATCATTGGTGCCGTGGCGACATTGCGCAGCCGGGCATGGCGCAGGTAGGTAAACACGCGCACTAACTGCGATTTGTGGTGCGCCCGCACTTCATCCTTGAATTTGATGCTGCGATCACGTATCTCATAGGTCTCGATCTTGATGCGCTTGATCTCCTCCTTCAGTTCTCGCTCGAGGCTTCTGATGTTTTCCAGCAAATCTTCTACGCGTTTGCTCATTGCCCTGTTTGACCTGTACGAATTGGATTCCTGCAGTGAATAAAAGAGATGCGGTGAATCAGAAAGAGCTGTATCGACGATCAACCTGTCCGCATCTAATCATCAAAGCCTGCATATTGAAAGCGAGCGCAGCAAGACTGCTGCGTGACAACTTGTCTGCCAGCGCAAGGCCGCTTATGCTTCCCGCTCTTCTTCATTACCCCACGCCAGGCTGATTAACGTTTTCATGCAAAATTATCGCGCCGATATCGAGGGGCTCCGGGCACTTGCCGTCCTGCTGGTGATGTTTTACCACTTCCAGTTTCCCGGCATCAGCGGCGGATTCGTTGGCGTCGATGTCTTCTTCGTCATTTCCGGATTTGTAATCACAGCCCTGTTGAATCGTTCATTGACGGAAGGGACCTTCAGCTTCAACGCATTCTACGCACGCCGCATTCGACGACTGGTGCCTGTGTTTCTGCTGGTGTCGACCGTCACCTTTCTGATGATCTCGCCGTTCTATCTCGACGAGGACTATTACATCTTCGCCAAGAGCTGGCTTGTATCATTGGTGGGGCTGAGCAATTTTTTCTATTTCGACGAGCTCAGCCAATACTTCGCCCCGGAGGCGCAGTCGTTGTCTTTGCTGCATACGTGGTCGCTGGCGGTGGAAGAGCAGTTCTATCTGCTCTGGCCAGCGCTGCTGGCGTTGTGCTTTCCGTTCCTGAAAGACAGACGCGCTGTCTGGATATTCGCGGTGCTGTGGGCGGCGACGCTGGCCCTGTCGATCTATCTCGCCAATACCAATGTCAGCGCGGCCTACTACCTGCTGCCCGCGCGTGCCTTCGAACTGCTGCTGGGCGCCGGCGTTGCACTGTTCGGTGCCAGCTTGCCGAGTCTGCCGCGTCGCGCGGCCGAGGCGCTCGCCCTCACAGGTCTGCTGCTGATCATCGCCACCGCTCTGCTGCTGCACAGCGACGATCACTTCCCCGGTTACAACGCGCTGTGGCCGACGCTGGGCGCAGCACTGATTCTGTTCACAGGAATCCGGCACTCGGACACGTGGGTAGCACGCGCCTTGAGTATGCGGGGAATGGTGTTTCTGGGCGGTATTTCCTACTCGCTGTATCTGTGGCACTGGCCCCCTGTCGCACTGCTTCACTATCAGCTGATTGAGTTGACCTGGCCCCTGCGCCTGGCACTGATGGCCGGTGTCGTGCTGTTGGCATGGCTCAGTTTTCAGTACGTGGAGAATCGTTATCGCTACCGACCATGGAGCCTGAAGAAATCCTTCTCACTGCTAATCCTGCTGCCCCTGCTGTTGATCTGGATGATCCAGTCCACTATTCGCATCGCCGATGACCTCAGCTTCCGCATCTCCGAGGAGCGTCGTGAGCTCTACCGCATCATCGTGCAGAACAACGCGGGAGATCTCTACGGCGAGTGCTTCAAAGCTGACGGCGCTGATTTCGATCAATCGGATGCGTGTCGCATCGGCGTCGAGAAAGACGGCATGCCCAACGCCATTCTCATCGGGGATTCCCACGCCACATCGCTGGCAGGATTTCTGGATGTGCTGCTGCAGGAGACCAACCTCTCTGCGCTACTGGTCACGGGCGCCTCGACACCCTTCCTGACGCCGGAAGACGCCCCCGCCGCGTTCGGAGACGACGAAGACAAAATTGCGCGAGACGTCGCCCTGGGGGAATACCTCAGTAAGTGGCCGATGACGGTGTTCCTGGGGGCCTGGTGGAACTCCTACCTGGAAGAGCCGGAATTTCAGCAGTATTTCCTCAATGCCATCGAATGGCTGCTGCAACGCCAGCACAAGGTCGTGATGCTGGAGGATGCGCCGGAGCTGCCTTCCAGCTCCTATGCTTATTGCCTGCTGAAGAGCATGACGGACTGCTCCGTGGATGTGGCCGAGGTCAATGCACGCCTGCAGAATTTCAACCAGTTCAAGCAGGCCGTGCAGCGCCGCTATCCGCAGGTGCAGTGGATCAATCCGCGCGCGGCAATCTGCGATCTGGAACGCTGCCAGACCGTGCTCGATGGCACACCGCTGTACCGCGACGAGAATCACCTCAACGATATCGGATCACGCGCCATAGGCAGATTGTTCCTCGAACGCTTCGGCAATCCGCTGTTGTTGCGCCAGTGACTCGTTAGGGGGGAGATCGCGGTGAATCAATGACTGTCGCGGGTAAGCTTGTCGAGCGCGCCCATCGCGAAGGCAGAGACCACAAAGGTCAGATGCACGATCACATACCACTTCATCAGATCCGGATTAATGTTGTCGATATTCATGAACATGCGCAGCAGGTGAATGGAAGAAATCGCCACAATGCTCGCCGCGACCTTCATTTTCAGTGACGAGGCATCCATCTTGCCCAGCCAGCTCAGTTTTTCGCTGTTGCCCGTGGAATCCAGCTCGGAAACGAAGTTCTCGTAACCGCTCATCATCACCATCACGAGCAGACCACCCACCAGAGAGATGTCGATCAGAGACAGCACGACTAGAATTACCTCAGCCTCAGAGGAAGTGAAGATGTGAAGAAGCAGATGCACTGCTTCCTGGAAGAATTTCACCACCAGGGCAATCATCGCCAGACTCAATCCCAGGTAGATGGGAGCCAGCAACCAGCGGGCCTTGATCATCAGGCTTTCTATCAGACGTTCCATGCAATCATCCTCAAATTAAAAACGGCGCAAGTATAGCGCAGGCGGTGGCCGGGCAGGCAAGCATCACTCCCCCGGGCCACGATGCTCCAGTGTCAGGCCGACGGCAGTCCCCAGCGCGAATCCTTTCCAGTAGTTGTGCTCGGAAGTCGGCTGTCCATCACGGATGGAATAGATTCCGGCCGCCGGGTCGGGAATGAGGTCCAGATACGCCTCCTTGCCCTGATCTTCCTTCAGATGCACGTCCAGAAATGCCGTCACGAAGTGCTGCAGGATGTTGTTGCTGCGAACGCTGTCCCACACCGCGTCGGTGTAATGGCCGGCACCCGCCTGATCTTCACTGTTGAGTATCTCCACCGGCAGTGGGATCGGGGCGGCGACGCTGTGACCGCCATTGGCGAAGGTCAGCAGCAGACGATCACTGTTCACCGCACTCTCGAAGATCGCGCGCGTGCCCTCTTCGTACCCCGCCGTGCCGTCTACACTGCCTGCGACATAGAGCGTCGGCAGCGTGATGCCCTGCAACACTTCAGCATCGAAGAAACCGGTGTTCATGCCCCAGGGCGCAATGGCCACACCCGCTCTGATGCGCGGGTCGAGATTCTTGCGATAGTCCGGATTCGCAGCCGTCAGTTCGCTCAACAGGCGATTAGGTGGCGCGATCTGCGCCTCGATCATGCTCTCGCTGTAGGGCGCTCCGAGGTTGTTCAGCATGCCATAGCCCCCCATCGAAAAGCCGATGATGGCCGTGTTATTCACATTGACCAACCCGGAGAGAAAGCTGCCGAACTCTGCCGCGTAGTCGGCGATGGCCTGCAGGACGAAGCGCTGATCCTTGGCGCGGTTGTACAGCGTGCTCGCGATGGGTTGCTGGTTCTGATAGGTGCTGTCGGTGTGATCAATAGACGCGACGACGTAGCCCTTGCTGGCAAGATTCTCACCCAAGTGGCTCATCAGATAGCGATTGCCGGGGTAACCGTGGGAGAGGATCACCAGCGGGAAATTACCCTGCAGCGCGAGCGGTGCCGCATCTCTGACCGCCTGACCGCGCAGCGTCGCGGTGATCTGCAGGTTGCGGGTCTCCGTGGTGTATTCACCGCCGGGAGTGCCGCGATCGCCGAGCTCCGCCGGATACCAGATCTCGACATTGAGGCGACGGTCATACAGAGGCGCCTGTTCGCCCGGCTTGGTGTTGACGACATCGACACGGCCAGCGTCAGTGAAGCGCATGGTGCGCACGCCGATGTCGAAGCGGCCGAAGGCACTGAGTTCAGGGGCGTCGGGACGCACTACGTCGATGCGATTCTCCTGTGCCGCTGCACCTGCGAAGGTTGTCATCATGACGATGACGACACCGATTCTTTTCATAGTCTTGCTCACGATAGACATTCTCGGGCTTGTTCGTTGGGATTTATTTGAAAGCTCATGGCTCAGGCATCCTCCCATAAACTCCCGGACGCCCAAAGCAGAATTTTCTCATCCTGCCGATTGCGCTGGTGCCGCACTTCATTAAAGCAGAGGCTTCTGCTAGATTGCGCCACCCTCTTTTCCCGCTACCCCAATTCCGGCCGCCCCAGCAACAGGCCGTGTCAGGACACAATCCTATGAAAGACCTCACCAAAGGTTCGATGACTCCTCTGATCATCGGCATGGCCACCCCCATGGCGGCCGGAATGATATTCCAGACGCTCTATCTGCTGGTGGACCTCTATTTCGTCGCCGCGCTGGGCGATGACGCCGTGGCCGGGGTGGGCGCCGGCGGCACATTGATGTTCATGATCATGGCGCTGACTCAGGTGCTGGGCGTGAGTGCCGTCGCGCTGATCGCTCAGGCGGTTGGCCGCAAGGATCAGCAGGAGGCCAATCTGGTCTTCAACCAGTCCCTGGTGGTCGCGGCCGTCTTCGCCGTGATCACGCTGATCGGCGGGCTGCTGCTGGCCGATGTCTATCTGGCAGGCATTGCGTCCGACGAGGGCGCGCGTCGCGAAGGCGTGACCTTCCTGTACTGGTTCCTGCCCGGCATGGCGCTGCAGTTTCCGATGATCGCCATGGCTTCGTCACTGCGCGCGACCGGCCTCGTCAAACCCGGCATGGTGGTGCAGATCATCACCGTTGTTCTCAACACCGTACTGGCGCCGATCATGATCGCCGGCTGGGGCCCCGGCCCGGCTCTCGGCGTACTGGGCGCAGGTCTGGCCAGCTCGATTTCGGTGCTGGCGGGCGTCGTCATGCTGACGTTTTACTTCATCAAGCTGGAAAAGTACGTGTCCTTCGACACCGCACTGTGGCGGCCTCGCTTCGCCATCTGGAAGCGGATGGTCGACATCGGCCTCCCAGCCGGTGGCGAGATGTTGCTGCTGTTCGTGTACTTCTCTGCCGTGTACTGGTTGATTCAGGACTTCGGTGCCGCCGCCCAGGCGGGCTTCAGCATTGGCGGGCGCATCATGCAGTCGATCTTCATGCCGACCATGGCGATTGCCTTCGCTCTGGGCCCGATCGCCGGGCAGAACTACGGCGCTGGCCGACACGGCCGGGTACGCGAGACCTGCTACAAGGGCATCATGCTGAACAGCGTCGTGATGGTGGTGGTGACGCTGCTGATGCAGTGGAAGTCTGACTTGCTGGTGGGTTTCTTCACGACCGAGGAAGAAGTGATCGCCGTCGGCTCTGTGTTCCTGCAGCTGATCTCGTTGAACTTCATCGCGCAGGGCGTCGTGTTTGCCTGCTCCGGGATATTCCAGGGACTGGGCAACACCCGCCCGGCGATGCTCAGTTCAGGTGCGCGGATACTGGTGTTCCTGCCCCTGGCAGTGTTCCTGAAGTACCAGCCCGGCTTCACCATCAATCAGGTGTGGTATGTCTCCATTCTGTCGGTGACGGTGCAGGCAGTGGTAAGCTTTATCCTGGTACGCCGGGAGTTCCGGCTGCGTCTTGACTCAAAACCCGCCTGAAGATACTGAAAGACACAGGAAGACTCGGGCAGGTTAAAGCGAAGGATAAAACATGCCGGATCGTCGTCAGTTTCTGCGCAGAGCAACCGCCTGCGCAGCCGCACTCAGTTTTCAGAACGGCTCTCTGGGGCAGACCATGCTCCACACGCCGACCAGCACCGCGGCGGCAACAGCCGATTTCAATCCCGACATCGAGATCGCGCTGACCGCGCGCGTGGCGTCAGTCAATCTGCGCGCAGGCGGCGCCACGACACTGTGGCGCTATGAGGGCGCAGTGCTGACAGGTGCCGCCACAGCCTTCAGCTATCTCGACTCCAATAGTCATATCCCGATCATCCGGGCCAGCCGCGGCCAGAAGGTGCGCGTGCATTTCACCAATGCCCTGCCCGAGTCCACCACGGTGCACTGGCATGGCCTGCACATGGTGCAAAAGATGGACGGCCACCCGATGTATGCCATCGCTCCGGGTGCCACCTTTGTGTATGAATTCGTTGTCGACAACCGGGCAGGGACCTATTGGTTCCATCCCCATCCCCACGAGCGCACCGGCTATCAGGTGTATCACGGCCTCAGTGGCCTGTTTCTGGTCAGTGATGCCGAAGAGACGGCGGCGCAGCTTCCGCAGGGAGACAAGGATCAGGCGCTGATCATTCAGGACCGCACCTTTGACAGCAGCAACCAGCTCGTCTACCTCGGCGCCCGCCGACAGGAAAGGATGCAAGGGTTCAGTGGCCAGCAGGTACTCGTCAATGGGCAACTCGGTTACACCCGTGAGGCGCAGCGCACTGCTTACCGGCTGCGGATATTCAACGCCTCCAACGCCTCCAGCTACCTTCTCAAATGGGCGCACGGGCAAGCGTTCAGGATCATCGGCACGGACGGCGGTTTGCTGGAGACAGCGCTGGAACGCCAGAC
>JBBTKA010000147.1:1205-5575 GCA_038059145.1 Pseudomonadota bacterium | reverse complement strand
GACCTGATCGGCAAGTTCGTCGAGCTGCCTCTGTGCAACCGCCGCATCCCGATCATCGCCGACGATTATGTCGATGCCGCCTTCGGTACCGGCTGCGTGAAGATCACCCCGGCGCACGACTTCAACGACTATGAAGTGGGCAAGCGCCACAATCTTTCCATGATCAACATCATGACCCCGGATGCGGCGATCAACGAGAACGCCCCCGAGCCCTATCGCGGCATGGACCGTTTCGATGCGCGCAAGAAGGTCATTGCGGATATCGAGGCACTGGGTCTGTTGGAGAAAATCGATCCGCACAAGCTGAAAGTGCCACGCGGCGATCGCACCAATGCCATCATCGAGCCCTACCTGACCAATCAATGGTATGTGGCCGTGCAGGATCTGGCCGCGCCTGCCATCAAGGCAGTCGAGGACGGTGATATCGAGTTCGTGCCCAAGAACTGGGAGAACACCTATTTCGCTTGGATGCGCGACCTGCAGGACTGGTGCATCAGCCGTCAGCTCTGGTGGGGACACCGCATTCCGGCCTGGTATGACGACGAAGGCAAGATCTACGTCGGCTTCAGCGAGGCCGATGTCCGTCAGAAGTACAGTCTCGCCGACAGCCTCAATCTGCGCCAGGACGAGGACGTACTGGACACGTGGTTCTCCTCCGCACTGTGGACCTTCGCCACGCTCGGCTGGCCCGATGACAAAGAGACACTGAAGACCTTCCATCCCACCGACGTGCTGGTCACCGGCTTCGACATCATCTTCTTCTGGGTTGCCCGGATGATCATGATGACGCTGAAGTTCACTGGCGAGGTCCCTTTCAAGACGGTGTACATCACTGGACTGGTGCGCGACGAGAACGGCCAGAAGATGTCCAAGTCCAAGGGCAACATCCTCGACCCTATCGATCTCATTGACGGCATAGGCCTTGAAGAGCTGGTCACCAAACGCACCAGTGACCTGATGCAGCCACAGCTGGAACAGAAGATCGCGAAGTTCACCCGCGCCTCTTTCCCGGACGGCATCACCGCCTATGGCACCGACGCGCTGCGCTTCACGTTCTACTCGCTGGCCTCCACCGGCCGCGACATCAAGTTCGACCTGAATCGCATGGAAGGCTTCCGCAATTTCTGCAACAAGATCTGGAATGCCTCGCGCTATGTGCTGATGAATTCCGAAGAGAAAGGCATCGTCTACCATCAGGCCAAACAGGATGCACTGCGTGAGCGCGACTACTTCAGCCTCGCCGATCGCTGGATCATGTCGCGCTTCCAGCGCACCGTGCAGCAGGTGCACGAACACATGGCGGCCTACCGTTTCGATCTGCTTTCCCAGGCCATCTACGACTTCTTCTGGAACGAGTATTGCGACTGGTACCTGGAGCTGACCAAGCCGGTGTTGTGGGACGAAGAGAATCATCCCGATCACGCGCAAACCACGCGCCTCACCCTGCTGACCGTGCTCGAAGGCAGCCTGCGATTGAGCCATCCGCTGATGCCTTTCATCACTGAAGAGATATGGCAGCGCGTGTCACCACTGCTCGATCTGCGGCAGGAAGGCGAAGACAAGAGCGTGATGAATCAGCCCTACCCGCAGGCCGATCTGTCACTGATCAACGAACAGGCAGAGGCCGACATCGACTGGGTCAAAGGCATCATCCTCGGCATCCGCAACATTCGTGGCGAGATGGACATTGCGCCGGGCAAGGCCATTCCGGTACTGCTGCGCCATGGCAATGAGGAAGATCGTCGCCGCCTCGACGAGAACCGCGTATTCCTGAGCAAGCTCGCCAAGCTCGCGGACATCACGCTGCTGGACGCCCACACCGAACCGCCGATGGCGGCCACCCAGCTCTACGGCCACATCGAGATTCTGGTGCCGCTGGCGGGATTGATCGACAAGGACGCCGAAGCAGCGCGTCTGGAGAAAGAGATTGCCAAGCTGGAGAAGAATCTGGCCGGTATCGCCGCCAAGCTCAGCAATGCCAAGTTCGTAGACAATGCCCCCAAGGAGATCGTCGACGTCGAGCGTGAACGGCAGCGAGCTAACGAATCCGCCATCTGGGCCTTGCAGGAAAAGCTGGAAAAGATCCGCGCGCTGGAATAACGGCGCGCCTGTGGGAGCGGGCCTTGCCCGCGATGAATCAGCGCAAGATTCATCGCGGGCAGGCCCGCTCCCACATCATGACAGACACACAATTGCTTTCCCGCCCAGTCTCGTGGGATAGTACCGGGCACAAGATACCTGCAATAAGAGCGCTGGCCAAAGGCCGCGCGACAACAACAATAAACAGGAAGCTCCGGACGATGGCACAGCTGCGCACTTCGTTTCTTGCTCTTACGGCCACCGTGGCCTTGAGTATCGTCAGCCCTCTCTTCAATATCAGCCCCTCAGCATTTGCGGCAGACGCCGACGCCATTCCCCGCACTGCCGACGGCAAACCCGATTTCAACGGCTTGTGGCAGGCACTCGGGAATAATCACTGGGGCATCGAACCGCACAATGCCCGCATGGGTCCGGATCCAAAATGGGCGGCCATCGGCGCTATCCCTGCCGGGCTCGGTGTCGTAGCAGGAGGCGAGATTCCCTACACCGCTGAAGCACGAGCGAAACAGCAGGAGAATCAGTCCGACTGGCTGGCTCGGGACCCGGTGGTCAAGTGCTATATGCCGGGCGTGCCACGCGCCAACTACATGCCCTTCCCGTTCCAAATCATTCAGTCACCCGAACATCTGATCATGGCCTATGAATTCGCCAGCGCCAGTCGCATCGTCTACATGAATCGGCCCGATTTCGCGGCACCGATTCCCAGCTGGATGGGACACTCGCTCGGACGCTGGGAAGGCGACACGCTGGTGATCGATGTTACGGAACAGATGCCTGACTCCTGGCTGGATCATTCCGGCAACCATCACACCGAACAACTCAAGGTGACCGAGCGTTACACCCATCTCGGCCGCGACGTTATACAGTATGAGGTCACTCTCGAAGATCCCGGCGTATACACGCGCCCCTGGTCGATGAAGATGCCTTTGTACCGACGCATGGAAGAAAACGCGCAATTGCTGGAATTCAAATGTGTGGAGTTTGCCGAAGAGCTGCTGTACGGGCACCTGGTCAAGGGCGCCGGGCAGAATTGAAGAATTAGGGTTATCGAGGATATAGCGATGAAGATTGCACTATCACACCGAACGCGCAACACGCTTGCCGGCGCCATTATGCTCTCCCTGTTCGTCCCGCTGGTTTCCGCACAGAGCGCGGCACCGGATGACTATGTGGTACCACGTACCATCGACGGACAGCCAGACCTCCAAGGGGTCTGGGCGAACAACAGCACCACCCCGTTGCAACGCCCCGATGCATTCGCCGATCGCGCCGAACTGACCCCTGAAGAGTATGAAACGCTGCTGGCCCGCGTCCGCGAAATCGAACAAGGGGGTGGCGATGCCCTCTTCGGCGATGGCTTCTTCTCTGCCATCATCACGGGCCAGGTAGAATCTTACGACCCTGCCACCGGGAACTATGACCAGACCTGGATGGCCAACCGCACCTTCGAAAACCGCACTTCCCTGATTGTCGATCCGCCCAACGGACGTCTGCCGGAGATGCTGCCGGAGGCTCGTGCCCGCATGGTGGAAGAGGCCCGCCAGCGCCGGGAGAACCCGTCCGACTCCTACACCTCGCGCCCACTGCAGGAACGCTGCATTACTTACGGCATGCCCTACATGCTCGCAGGCTATAACGCGTACTATCAAATAGTGCAGAGCGCCACACACGTCGCCATCCTTCAGGAAATGATCCACGATGTCCGCGTTATCCCATTGGATGGCGGTCCCCATGTCGATGAAAAGATCCGTCTGTGGCACGGGGATTCACGCGGCTATTTCGACGGCGACACCCTGGTCATTGAGACACGCAATTTTTCCGATGCCAGCGAGTTTCGTGGTTCGCGAGGCAACAGGCTGTTCACCGAGCGGTTCACCCGCACGGCGCCCGATATCCTTACTTATGAATTCACGATTGACGACCCGGAAACCTGGGTAGCACCGTGGACTGCCGTGCTCAACTTCACCCACAGTGAAGACCCGATCTTCGAATACGCCTGCCACGAAGGCAACTATGCGCTGGAAGGCATCCTCTCTGGCGCACGCGCCGAGGAGCGTCAGGCAGGTCGTGCCGGTCGCCCGCACCGTGTCCCAGAACGTGTAGGTGTCGAAGGACTCGACGAGAGCGATCGAGCCGCCCTTCACCAGCATCCGGTAGATGGCGCCCGTTCCTCCCGCATGGAAGAGTGGCAGGTTCACCATGTTTCGGTCGTCTGCCGACGCCGCATAGAAGGCGTTGGCCGCCGATGCCGCATGCAGGTAGGAACACAG
>JBBTKA010000147.1:0-1195 GCA_038059145.1 Pseudomonadota bacterium | reverse complement strand
GCGCAAGATCACTGACCGCCTCCGTTCTCGGAAATCTGGCTTAGATCCAGCACCCTCTCCAGGGCATGGCAGAGCGTGCTCAGAATCTGCACCCGCGCAAACTTCTTGTCGTTGCCGGCCACGAGTGTCCACGGCGCGCGCACCGTGCTGGTATGCGCCACCATGTCATTGACAGCGAGCTTGTACTGATTCCATTTTTCGCGGTTGCGCCAATCCTCATCAGTAATCTTGTATTGTTTGAGCTCGTTGCCCTGACGCTCCTGAAAACGCCTGAGTTGCTCCTCGAAGCTGATGTGCACCCAGAACTTCACCACAGCGGTGCCGTGGTTGGCCAGCTGCTCTTCGAAGTGATTGATCTCCTGATACGAGCGCAACCACTCGATACGATCGGCAAATCCTTCCACGCGTTCGACCAGTACGCGCCCGTACCAAGAGCGGTCATACATGGTCATGTACCCTTCACGGGGAAGATGGCGCCAGAACCGCCAGAGATAGTGATGTGCCTTTTCCTCGTCAGTGGGCGCCGCAATCGGAATCACGCGATACAGCCGTGCATCGATGGCAGCGGTGACTCGGCGCAGTGAACTGCCCTTGCCCGCCGCATCCCAACCCTCGAATACCACAACTGCGTTCTTCTTCTGTGCGTGCATGGCCCAGGCCAGTTGATGCAGACGCAACTGCAGCTTCTCCAGCTGCTTGTCGTAGTCCTCATCGCTCAGACTCTGAGTCAGGTCGACGCGGTCCAGCACCGTCAACGTCGCCTCCTCGGAGCTCAGCGTCTGCGCCAGAAGATCTTCTTCCGCCTGCAGTGCGGCGAGGGCCTTCTTGTCGCGTTTGGGCTTGTCCAGCTCCTGCTGCAAAGTGGTCGCCAGAATCTGCCCCACACTGATATCACGATAACGATCGTTGGTTGCTTCGACGATGTGCCAGGGAGCAAAACCACTGTCTGTCATGCGGATGGCACGCTCTGACACTGCCGCAAAGGCATCGTAGGACTTCGCGTACTCGGCAAGCAGCGGCGACTTCTTGAATTTGGTGATCTTGGGATCCTGCTTGAGGCGTCCCTGCTGATCCTTGTTGGACAGGTGAAACCACAGCTTCACGATGATGTTTCCATCCCGCGAAAGGGTGCGCTCCAGCTCCTCGATACGCTGCATCTCGTGGGGCGTGGAGCGCGTCACAGGGTGCTTGGGTA
>JBBTKA010000146.1:0-6822 GCA_038059145.1 Pseudomonadota bacterium | reverse complement strand
GCGCGGCCCACCCACTGCATGCCTCCTTGCACGATCGGGTGCTCGATGCCGAGCATCTGTGTTACGCGCGTCCGCATGTTTCCCCCGGCAATTTGTCACATTCAGACACGGATTATAGACAGACCGCAGTGGAGTGGCGACGTCATTGTGATATATTCGGCCAGCTCGAAAATTCACCAGCAAGGGAGAGATAACAATTGAACAAGAAGAGTGTACACAGCACGCCATTCCACGGTGTTGCGCCACGTCTACTGGCTTTGTCATGTGCCACGGCGATGTCTGTTCTGACAGCACCAGCCATCATGGCTCAACCTGCATCAGGTCAGCCGGAGGTTGAAGAGATCATGGTCACGTCCTCCACAAGACGTCCAGAGTCTCTCGCCACCATCAATGCCAGCGTCGGCGTCCTCACCAACGAGGAGCTGCGTATGGTTAACCATCAACACATCCAGGAAGTTGCCAACCGTCTGGCGGGTGTGAACATCAACCGCAACAATGGTCAGGAGAGTCTCACGGCAATCCGCTCGCCAGTGCTGACCGGTTCCGGCGCCTGCGGTTCCTTCCTGCTGGCAGAACAGGGCATTCCCCTGCGTGCTGCAGGCTTCTGCAACGTCAACGAACTGTTCGATGCCAACAGTGAAAACGCTTCCCGCATCGAAGTCATCCGTGGCCCAGCCACAGCCTACTACGGTTCCAACGCCGTACACGGCATGATCAACGTCGTGCTGCCAGACCCCGAAGCGGGTGGCGAGCTGTCATTTGAAGCAGGCCCGCGAGGCTCGCAGCGACTCAATGCCACCTACGGCGCGGAAAATGGTGGCTTCAAGCACATGTTCCTGGCCAATGGCGCACGTGAAGAAGGTTTCCGTGCCAATAGCGGCTATGACCAGCAGAAGCTGTCCTGGCGCTACCAGTACACAACAGCGGGCGGCTATGCGCTGGATGGCGGTTTCACTGTCACCAACCTGAATCAGGAAACAGCAGGCTACGTTGAAGGGAAAGACAACTACAAGAATGGTTCGCTGCGCACCAGCAACCCGAACCCGGAAGCCTATCGTGACAACCAGAGCATGCGCGTCTGGACCCGCGTCACCAAGGAATTGGCCAACGGCTGGGAACTGGTAGCGACTCCCTACTACCGCAAGGCGGATCTGAACTTCATCCAGCACTTCCTGCCGGGCCTGCCCACGGAAGACAATCAGCACACCAGCGTGGGCGTGCAGATGGCTGGCTACCGGGATCTGAGCGATGCGACCATGCTGTCTTTCGGCCTGGACGTCGAAGCCACCGAAGGCAGCCTGCTGCAGCAACAGCGCTTCCCCACCGTGGGCTCTGCGGCACTGCGCGCCCAGACACCGGTCGGCAAGCACTATGACTACGACGTGGACGCAACCCAGCTGGCACCGTTCGTTCATATGGAGCACAGCTACGACAACGGTATCGATATCTCCCTTGGTCTGCGCTATGAGCGCATGGAATATGACTACGACAACAAGATGCTGGATGGCCGTACCAACGACAAGGGCGTTGCCTGTGGTTTCGGCGGCTGCCGCTACAACCGTCCCGCTGACCGCAGCGACAGCTTCGGCAGCTGGACTCCCAAACTGGCGGTGCGCTACCACTTCAATGACGACCACAACGTCCAGTTGCGCTTGAACAAAGGCTACCGTGCGCCGCAGGCAACAGAGCTTTATCGCCTGCAGAACACGCAATCGGTAGCAGATCTTGATCCGGTTGAAATCGACAGCGCCGAACTTGGCTTCGAAGGCGGACAGGACAGCTGGGATTACGCAGTCACTGCCTACTACATGGACAAGGACAACGAGATCATTACCGACAGCGCCAGAATCAACCTCAACAACAGCCACACGAAGCACCGTGGTCTGGAGTTGTCCGGCGGTCTGGATCTCAACGAGCAATGGCGCGTTGCGCTTGCTTACAACTTTGCCAATCACACCTACGAGAACGATGAATTCTCTGGCGGCGTGAATATCAACGGCAATGAAGTCGATACTGCTCCAGACCGCTTCGGCACCGCCCATATCCAGTACCGTGCTTCGGAAACGGTATTTGCGGAACTGGAGTGGGTGAACTCTGGCAAGTACTTCACCAATCCGGAAAACAAGAACCGTTACGACGGCCACAGTCTGCTGAATCTGCGCGCCCGCTGGGATGTCAGATCAGACCTGAGTCTGTCGCTGAACGTGTTGAACCTGAGTGATGAGGCCTACGCTGAGCGTGCGGACTTTGCCTTCGGCAATGACCGTTACTTCCCGGGCGAAGAGCGCCGTGCGTTCTTCACAGTGAACTGGAAGTACCTGTAAGCACGACCGACTGTGGGAGCGGGCCTGCCCGCGATTGATTAAGCAGTGTGCACAATCAATCGCGGGCAGGCCCGCTCCCACAACATTTCTGGCTATAATCGCCCCATGACGATTCCAGAACCCAGCCAGAATGATCCATTGCTGCAAAGATTGCTGCGCTACTTCGCGCAGCAGTCTCTTCAGCAACAATCACAAACCCCTATCCCGCACCCCGATCAAAGCATCAATCGTCTGATAAATTCACCAGAGCTGCCCGAGAGCAGTTTTCGTCATGCTGCTGTGCTGATCCCGATTGCCTGCGCAGAGAATGGCAGCAGCGTCATTTTCACCCTGCGCACCGAACACCTGAGCAGTCACGCCGGGCAAGTCAGTTTTCCAGGGGGAACCCAGGACAGCGACGATGAGAGTATTGAACACACGGCGTTGCGAGAATGCGAGGAAGAGATTGGTCTGCGAGCAGAGTCAGTGCGGGTCATCGGGCGGCTCGGCAATCTGCTGATGCCGTCGGGCTACTGCGTCACACCGGTGGTGGGGCTGTTCGCGGCCGGCACGCCGCTGACACCGTCCCCGCAGGAGGTCGCCGAGATCTTTGCGGTACCCACTGCCATAGCGCTGAATCCGGCGAGCTATCAACGCTCATCCATGCTGTACCGGGAATTGGAAAGAGAGGTTCTGGAGTTTCATCACGATGGCTACCGGATCTGGGGCGCCACGGCGACCATCCTGCACCATCTGGCGCGCGAGCTTGCCGCGAGCTAGTTCCCCAGCAACAACTCGCGCTCGTCGTGGCTCACGCCGGAGTGAGTTTCCAATGGCGCGTGGCAGACCTGATTGCGCCCATTCGCTTTAGCCTGAAACAGCCAGGAATCCGCACGATGCAGGAACTGGCTGGGATCATCACGATCGGTCGGCAGGTAGACATCCACACCGAAGCTGGCCGTCACGGCCACAGGCTGATCGTCACAATGCAGCACAGAGGCCGCGATCTTCTGGCGCAAGCGGTTGGCGAGCAGAATGCCGGAGCGCAACGATGTGTCCGGCAGGATGATCGCAAACTCTTCGCCGCCATAACGACACGCGATGTCCAGCTTGCGGATGGTGCCCGCGACCAGCCTGGCGACATGCACCAGCGAGGTGTTGCCGAACTCGTGCCCCCAGCGATCGTTGAAAATCTTGAAGTTGTCGAGATCCAGCATGATCAGCGCCATCGGCTTGAGAGAGCGCCGCGTACGCTCCATCTCCAGCTCCATGGCGTGCATGAAGTGGCGATAGTTGAAGAGCCCGGTCAATTCATCCGTGCGCACCAGCGCCGAGAGCGCCTTGACCTCCTCGCGCAACTGCTCAAGCTCGGTCAGAAAGGCACAGGCAGGGTCACCCAGCGGACAGTGCAGCGGTGCTTGCTGCTTGTGCGCGCGCGTTTCGTTCTTCCTGATTTTCTCGTCTGACTTCAGCTTGGTGTTCAAGTCAGTCTTCTCGGACATCGACAAATCTCGCCCCTGGAATCAATCACATCGGATACCGCAGATAACCTGATATCGACCCGCCCGCACAAGTCTGAAGCGGGCAGCACGCCTTTTCAGCGCCGTGCCCAGTCTGGCATGGCTCCCAACAGATCGAAAGAAAGATGTCCGACGGTGTACACAAACAGTGTCACCAGAATAACGGCCAGCGTATCCAGCCACAGCCCCGCCCACACCATTTTCATTATAGGAACACGACCGGAACCGTAAACGATCGCGTTCGGAGGTGTCGACACCGGCAGCATGAATCCGCAGGACGCGGCCACTGCAGCGGGAATCATCAACAGCAGTGGCGACACGTCGATCGCTTGTGCAAGGCTGCCCATGATCGGCATCGCCATGGAGGCGGTCGCCGTGTTGGAGGTCAGTTCGGAGAAGATGGTGATGAAGGAGACCACGCTCATTACTATCGCCAGCGGGTTGGCATCGGCCAGCAGCGTCTCGAAAACGTCGGCCAGATAGCCCGACAGGCCCGATACAGCGAAGCCCTTGGCCATGGCCAGACCACCCCCGAACAGCAGCAGAATGCCCCAGGGCACTTGCTTCGCCGCGCTCCAGTCCAGCAGGAATCCACCTTTTTCCCTGCTCGCCGGAAGGATGAACAGCAACATCGCCATGGCGATCGACACCGTGCCATCATCGGCAAAAGCGCCTACCGGGGACACGCCGAACTGCGCCAGCAACACGTCCAGCCAGTGACTCCAGCCATAGATATCGATGTCGGCACCCAGCAGACGTTCGCTGCGTGTCATCCACAGCAATGCCACGGCCAGGAACACCCAGGCCACTTTCTTCTCTTCATTGCCCATCGGGCCGAGCGCGCGAATCTCGCCCTGAATATAGTCCTTGCCACTGAAAGGTGTGGTCGCTGGCAGCGGAAAGATGATCTTGCTGAGCAGGAACCAGGTGAGCAGCGTAAAGGCGAGCGCCAGCGGCAAGGCGAACATCATCCAGGACGCGAAGGTGATCTGTGGCGCCTGGGGAAACAGTTGCCCGAGTTGAGTCACCAGCACGCCATTGGTCGGCGTGCCGATGAGTGTCGCCATACCGCCCATGGAGGCTGCGTAGGCGATGCCCAGCATCAAAACCAGCCCGAAGTTCGGCGCTCGAACGTCGACGCTCCCGCCTTCCAGGATGATGCCCCGATTGAGGTCTTCATAGAGCACGATCAGAGAAAGCGCCATCGGCATCATCATCATGGTGGTGGCGGTATTGGAGAGCCACATCGACAAGAAGCCGGTGGCGACCATGAAGCCCAGCACCAACCGCTGCGGCTGGCCGCCGATCAGCGCCAGAATGTGCAGTGCGATACGCTTGTGCAGGTTCCACTTCTCCACCGCAATCGCGATCAGGAAGCCCCCCAGGAACAGGAAAATCAGGGAATCCATGTACTGACTGGCAGCGTTCGGAAACATGATGTCCAGATCGCTCGGCTGCAGCCCGCCACGCAAGCTGGTCTCCGAGAAATCGATCTGATTGCTGGCATCGCGGAAGCCCCCGCGCATGATGCCGAGCAGCGGGAAAAGGACGATCGGCAACAACGAGGTCACCGGGATTGGAATCGCCTCTGTGATCCACCACACCGCCATCAGCACCAGCACGGCAAACATGCGTGTCACCAGAGGGTTGGTGGGGTCCAGATCGACGAACAGAAGGATGAATACAAAGAGGCCGGCACCCACCCAGAGACCGATGCGACTTCGCAAGGGGACTGGCTCTGCCAGAGAGGTCGGCGCTGCCGCCGCGCCGGATGGCGTGGCGGAGGCGTCAGGGGGTTGCTTGCTCATCCATCATCTCTTGTGTTGTTCTTGTTGTTTTCTGGCAGGCAAGGCCGGCACGGAGGGGCATCAGTCTGCCTGCCACTCTTCCTCTGTCACGCCCTGCGGGCTTGCAAACAGCTCCGCCAGGAAGTCGGCGATGGCGCGTTGTGCCCGGTCATTGGCGAGCTGGTTGTAGACGGTCCCCAGACCGTGGTCGTTGGCGGCCGGATTGGTGAACGCGTGCTTGGTACGCCCAAAGACATGCAGCTGCCAATCCGCATTGGCGGCCGTCATCTCGGTTTCGAAGGCCAGTACATCGGCAGGCGGCCCCATCGGATCGTCGTGGCCGTGCAGGCAAAGCACGCTCGCCCGTATGGTGGCATTGGCCACCTCACCGGCTCCCAGCAGGCCGTGAACGCTGATCACGCCAGCCACATCAGCACCACTGCGCGCCAGCTCCAGCGCGGTCATGCCGCCGAAGCAGAAGCCCACCGCCGCCACGCGACTGCTATCCACTCCGGGCAGCGTGCGCGCACACGTCAGTGCGGCATTGACGCGTTGGCGCAGCAAGCTTCTGTCGCTGGCATAGGGCGTCATCAAGGCCAGATTGCCGGCGGTGTCACCATCCTTGCCAAACACCCCCTTGCCATAGACGTCCAGGGCGAAGCCCGCATAACCGAGTTCCACCATACGCTCGGCCATGCCGCAGGCGAACGTGCGACGGCCGCTCCAGTCATGCGCGATCAGCACCAGTGGCTGCGGTTCGGTAGCCGTTTCGTCGTAGGCAAAATAGCCTTCGAGCGCCACGTCACCATCCCGGTAGTCGATGTATTCCGTCTTCATGCCTGCTGCCTCCTTAAAGATCCGCTGCTCAAATAACCATCAACTCAGAGCTTCGCCAGAATGGCCTCGGCGGCACTCTCCACGATGCCACCGGCTGGCTCAACGGCCAGATGCGTGACAACCCCTTTGTCGACAATCATCGCGTAGCGCTTGCTGCGCGTTCCCATGCCGAAACCGGTCGCATCCAGCTCCAGCCCGACGGCCTTGGTGAAGGTGCCATTGCCATCGGCCAGCATGATCAGCTCTTCCGCATTCTGGGACTTACCCCAGGCGCCCATGACGAAGGCATCGTTCACAGACAGGCAGACGATCGAGTCCACGCCCTTCGCCTTGATCTTGTCCGCCAGCACAACATAACCGGGGAGGTGGGTGACG
>JBBTKA010000145.1:0-5269 GCA_038059145.1 Pseudomonadota bacterium | reverse complement strand
TGCGCACGATCGAGCCCCTGCGTCGCATGCTTAGCGCGCTCGACGGCTGGATTACCGGTCAGCGCAAGGATCAGAGCCCGACCCGCTCACAGGTTGCAGTGGCAGAGCTGGACAAGGCCTTCTCGACACCGGACAAACCCTTGCTGAAGTTCAATCCCTTCGCCAACTGGACTTCGGAGCAGGTTTGGGAGTACATCCGCATGTTCGATGTGCCCTACAACTCCCTGCACGACAAAGGTTTCATCAGCATCGGCTGTGAACCCTGCACACGGCCCGTAGGTCCGAATCAGCATGAACGCGAGGGGCGCTGGTGGTGGGAGGAAGCAACTGCCAAAGAGTGCGGCCTGCACAAGGCTAACGTGATTGCATCGGACAGCAAGCCGACGTAAGAAACTACTCTGCCTGGTGATGCACAGGGATTTCTGTCTTGGCAAACAGCGCATCGATCTCGGCCTGTGTCTGGCAGGCCAGCACGGCATCGATGATGTCGCGCTGCAGATGCGGAGCGAACATGGTGATGAAATCCATCATGAACCCACGCAGAAACGCCCCGCGCCGGAAACCAATCCGAGTAATGCTGTAATCGAACAAATGACTGACATCCACGGCCACGAGATCGCTGTCTTTCTCAGGATCGTAGGCCATGCTGGCCACAATGCCGATGCCGATGCCCAGGCGTACATACGTCTTGATGACGTCGGCATCCGCGGCGGTCACCACCACCCGCAATGACAATCCGCGCTCACTGAAAGCCTGATCGAGCTTGGCTCGCCCTGTGAAGCCTGAAACATACGTGACAATCGGATAAGCCGCTATGTCGGCATGACTCAAGCGTGCGACTTTGGTCAGTGGATGCTGCAGAGGCAGCAGCAGGACGCGGTTCCAACGATAACAAGGCATCATCACCAGATCCCCCACCAGCTCCATCGACTCGGTGGCAATCGCGAAATCCGCCGTGCCCTGCGCCGCCAGCTCGGCGATCTGCAACGGTGTCCCCTGATGCATGTGCAGCGATACCTCGGGGTACTTACTGATGAAACGCTGAATCACTGGCGGCAATACATAGCGGGACTGGGTATGGGTAGTGGCAATCGACAGACTGCCAGACTTGTCCGCGCTGAATTCCTGCGCAATGGCGCGAATGTTCTCGGTTCCCAGCAGCACTTCACCTGCGGCCTCCAGAATTCTCTCCCCGGCGGGCGTGAGCCCTGTCAGGTGTTTGCCGCTGCGAGCAAAGATCTGCACACCCAGCTCGTCCTCCAGCAGCAGAATCTGCTTGCTCACCCCTGGCTGCGACGTGAACAGGCTCTGCGCGGCCGCAGACACATTCATGCCCCGGCGTGCCACCTCCCAGATATAACGCAGCTGTTGCAGTTTCATGATCCGGACGACTCCTGTGGAACCGGCGGATTATTGGCGACTCCGCTCGGCACATGCCCTGTCGCCACATGGTTGCGAGCCGACTCACAATGGCCCTGCTGATCATCGAAGAACACGTCCGCATCATAGGCACGCAGAAACTCCCCTTTATCCATGCCACCCAGGAACAGCGACTCGTCGATGCGGATATTCCAGGCACGCAGCGTCTTCACTACCCGTTCATGTGTCGGCGCCGAACGGGCCGTCACCAGGCAGGTCCGGATGGGCGATTCACCCGGCGCAAATTCCATCTGCAACTGCTGCAGCGCCGCCAGGAAGGGCTTGAACGGACCGCCAGACAATGGCCGGTTCGCCGCCAACTTCTCACTCTCCGTGAACGCCTGCAGACCACTGGCCTTGTAGATGCGCTCCGCTTCATCCGAAAACAACACGGCGTCCCCATCGAAGGCAAACTTGAGCTTACCCTCGGTACTGGCGGTCACCGTGGAGGGCAGAATGGTCGCCGCGGCGATACCCAGCTCGAGCGCATGGCGAACATCGCCTCCGTCGGTGGACAGGAACAGGTGGCTGTTGAACGCGGCAATATAACGATAAGGACTGTCGCCGCCACAGAAGGCGGCGCGAGTGATGTGCAGGCCATAATGACGAATGGAGTTGAACACCCGCAGCCCGGTATCGGCACTGTTGCGGGACAGGAGAATGACCTCGACACGCTCAGCCCTCAGCAGTTTGTTGAGATTGAGCAACTTGTTGACCAGCCCGAACGCGTCGCCCGGTGCCAACGGCTCGTCCTCATGCGCGATCTGGTACTGCTGATAGGCCTCCAGACCCTGCTCCACATAGACACGGTGGCTGTCGCTCAGATCGAACAGAGCCCGCGAGGAAATCGCGATCACCAGTTTGTCTACTTGCTTGTCCACTTTGGCGGTGCTCCTGTGCGTGAGTATCGGTCGGCGCCGTCATCAAGGACGGGCTGCAGGAGTATAAGACATTCCCGCGCGAAACGGCTCTGTGCCCGCAAATTCATGGCATCCCTTCCGCAAAGACGGCTAGAATCGGCGGCTGTTGGCCCCACGCAAAGATGATCACGTTGATCAGGTGACAATTTGCCCGCATGAAGAAACGCATTGAAACAGACAAACGCGCCCTGGTCCTGTCCGGCGGCGGCGCACGCGCCTCCTACCAGGTCGGCGTCCTGAGGGCCATCGCCAGCCTGTTGCCCAAGGAATCAACCAATCCTTTCCAGATCATTACGGGAGCATCGGCGGGTGCGCTGAATGCAGTATCGCTCGCCGCACAGGCGCAGCGCCTGCGCACCGGGGTACGCACGCTGGAGTACACCTGGAAGAACATCACCAGCTCGCAGATTTACCGCCTCGACTCCGGCGGACTTATCAGCAGCGCCTCCAACTGGGTGTTCTCCTTCATGGCAAACCGCCGCAAGGATACGCCAACATCGTTGCTGAACAACGAACCCCTTGAGCAGTTACTGCACAAGGTCATCAATTTCGATCGCATTCAGCGCAGCCTTACCGCAGGCTATCTGGAAGCACTGGCGGTCACCGCGTCCGGTTACACCAGCGGCGAATCCGTATCGTTCTACGAGGGCCGCGCCGATATCCAGGATTGGCGCGGTCCACACCGAATCGGGGTGCGCACCTCGTTGACCTTGCAGCACCTGCTCGCTTCGACAGCCATTCCCACGCTGTTCCCTGCCGTCAGGATTGACCGGGAATTCTTCGGTGATGGGGCAATCCGCCAACTCTCACCACTGAGCCCTGCCATCCATCTCGGTGCCACACGGATTCTGGCGGTCGGCGTCAGCAGCAACGCGCCCAACAATCCCGCCAAGGCCATTGCGCCCGCACGACCATCACTCACCCAGATTCTTGCGCATATCCTCAACAGCGCATTTGTGGACACGCTCGCCAGTGATCTGGAGGCGTTGCGCCGCACCAACACCCTGGTGAACCTGCTGCCGCCGGAAGTGGCGCTGGACCCCAGCCTGCGTCTGCGCCCCATTGAGCTTCTCGACATCTCCCCAAGCCAGAATCTCAACAACATCGCCAGCGAGCACTTCGACGACCTGCCCCGGGCGCTGAAGCTGTTCGTGCGCGACTCCGGATCCAGCGCCATCCTCAGCCTGCTGTTATTCGAAAAGGCCTACTGCCAGCGCCTCATGGATCTGGGATATCAGGATGCGCTGGCGAAGGAAGCACAGATATTGGAGTTCTTTCGCCCGTGCTGAACCGGCTGAAAAACTCACTCCCTTAGCTCAGCTCGAAGGGCCACAGGTCAACCCCAGACCGCGCAGGCCACAGTAGCCCGCCGGGTTCTTGCCGAGGTATTGCTGGTGGTAATCTTCTGCATAATAAAATGCTTCCAATGGCTTGATTTCAGTAGTGATCTTGGAATATCCAGATGCACTTAGAGCCTGTTGAAAACGCTGCTGGCTGGCCAGCGCCTGTGCCAGTTGCTCCGCAGAAGTGCTATAGATTGCCGAACGATACTGGGTGCCCCTGTCGTTCCCCTGCCGCATGCCTTGGGTCGGGTCATGAGACTCCCAGAACAATTGCAGCAGTCGCGCATAGGAGATCGCCTCTGGACGGTAGAACACCATGACTACTTCGGTGTGCCCCGTACGGCCGCTGCAGACTTCCTCATACGTCGGGTTAGGAGTGATGCCACCGGCATAGCCGACTGCGGTGCTGTACACTCCCTCCTGCTGCCAGAACAAGCGCTCCGCCCCCCAGAAACAACCCAGCGCAAAAACGGCGACCTGGACATCATCGGGCATGCCCCCCTGCAAGGGGTGTCCATTCACGAAATGACGATTGAGGATCCGCACAGCCTGCGCCCGTCCAGGCAGTGCAGTGTCGACGGTTGGCAGAGTGTCGGGCTTGCTGAACAACATCGTGATTCCTCCGGCGGATGGGACTTCCATCCTGTTTTCGAATTGTGTTGAAAAAAGGCCACAGGGCTTGTCGTGAAAGGCCCGGCGGCTTGAATGATAACCCTCGATAGGGCATGATCGCGCCTCGTTCAAGGCCACTGCAGGCAAGCAAATCACTCACTGTATCACGAAGCCTGACCGGCAAGCCCGGGCACCGCGCCAAGACCACCACGCAAGGACCTTTTCATGACCGCCCTTACCACGACTTCCGCATTGATGAGCAACTATGGCAACCCCGAACTCGAGTTCGATCATGGCAAGGGTTGTTATCTGTTTACCCCCGCCGGTGAACGCTACCTGGACTTCACCATGGGCATCGCCGTCAACTGCCTCGGGCACTGCCATCCGCACCTGATTGCCGCGCTGCAGGAACAGTCGCAAAAGATCTGGCACAGCTCGAACCTGTTTCGCATCCCGCAGACTGAGCGACTCGCCCGTAGACTCGTGGAACTGACCTTCGCCGACCGCGTCTTTTTCAGCAACTCCGGTACGGAAGCTGTCGAGGCCGGCTTCAAGATCATGCGTCGCTATCATTACAGTCGTGGCGAGGCGCAACGCGTCCGCATCATTGCCCTGTCCCAATCCTTCCACGGCCGCACCATGGCCCCCTTGGCCGCCAGCGCCAACCCACTGCACGTCGAAGGTTTCCTGACCGGTGATCCCGGCTTCGATCAGGTGCCATGGGGCGACATTGCCGCCCTGCGCGCCGCGATCAGCGAGACAACGGCCGGTGTGATTCTGGAACCCATCCAGGGCGAGGGTGGCATTCGCGTCACCCCCTTTGACTACCTGCGTCAGGTACGCGAATTGTGTGACGAAAAAGGCGTCCTGTTGATGTTCGACGAAGTGCAGTCAGGCGTCGGTCGTTCGGGCCACCTGTATGCGTATCAGGCGTCGGGGGTGGTTCCCGACCTGCTGGCATCTGCCAAAGGCCTG